>CAXMUI010000262.1:0-1930 GCA_964196475.1 uncultured Acidimicrobiia bacterium | reverse complement strand
GAACGCTTCGAGATTGGCCCAGAGTTGATCTACCTTGGCCCCCGTTTCAAGCGTCGTCCGAAACGGCTCACGGCCCGGAATTCGTGCACTGGCAAGATGGTTGAGGTCAAACCCTGTGACCTTGGCCCCGCCACGCTCTGGAGCATCAACAGTCGTGCGAATCCAGTCAGTGCCAGCCATGAAGTTGTAGCAAATTAGCGGAACACCGATGGCACCCAGATGACGGACAAGTGTCTTCATCTGCTCCATCTCGGTCCCGTCATCGCAACCGAGCTTGATGTTTTCGATCGGCAGGTTTCCTTCGACGACCCCGATTCTCATTCCGAACGATTCGATTCGGGTCTGGACCTCGTCAAGCAGCGCCAGATTAGGACCCGGATAGCGAACGACCACCTGCTCGACGCCCGTCTGTGCTGCCAGCGTCAAGTTCTCGTCTGAAAGCGGAGTCAACACTGAGGCGATTTTCATTTGTTCCTTTGGGAGTGACCGATCAATATCATTGAACGGCAGCCAGCGGTGCCCGTTTCGTTCCCAGATCCACCTGATCCCGAACCGAACCATGCCAACAATACCGGTTATACTGAGGGGACGATAACATATCGGAAGTCGACGAACGTCGGGGCATTCCCGGCCAGTAGACTCATCCAGCCCCAGCCGACGAAATAGTGCAAGATGCAAAGTAACGGTTCATCTTCGAGTGGAGCGCTCCTAACGCTTGACCGAGGCATCCGCGTGCTTGAAGAGATCGCCCGCTCTGATGGCCTAGGAACCGCCAAGTCCATCGGCGTCGCGGTAGACATCAAGCCCGGAACCATCTATCAGATCCTGCGGACTCTGCAGACCAGCGGCTATGTGCACCGCCTTCCGGGAGGTCGCTATCAACTCGGGTCCCGCATCGCGTTCCTGATCGATCATTACGAAGCCCAGTCCGCTACCCCACAGGTGATTGTCGATCAACTCCAAGAGTTGCACCGCCTCACCGACGAGACCGTCTATGCGTCCCTTGCTTCCGGTTCGGCCGTAACTATTGTCGCATCGTATGAAGGAACCCGACGTCTCAGAGTCGGCAAATCAACCATCGGATTCTCGGCCTACCCCCACGCGCGGGCATCATCCAAGGCCTTCCTTGCCTTCAGCGACCCCAACGCCATCGACGACTATTTTGCTGACCACCACCTCGAAGCACTTACGGCGAACACAATCACCGATTGGGACACGTTGATCGGTGAATTTGAAGAGATCCGCCGACAGGGTTTCGCTCTCGACCGCGAAGAATCAGAAATCGGTATCTCGTGTGTCGCGACGGTCATCGCTGGCGTAGATGGACAACCCATCGGGGCCTATGCTGCCGCTCTACCCGCAGCCCGATTTAAAGAGAACCGCCACTCAGTCCAGGCCGCGCTCACAACAGCGAGCCAGACCACCTCGAGCGCTCTGGGCTATTCAGGCCCATATCCGCCGGCGTAAATCACCCGCTCCGATCAGTCACCCGGTGGTCACCAACTTCTCGCCGCCCCGCAGCGTCGACGCGAATCAGTTACGACGAGCCCACAATGGCGGTGGCCTCGACCTCAATTAGAAGGTCTGGGTGGAGCAGTTCTTTGATCCCGTAGAACGCGCTTGCCGGCGGATAGGCCATGTGCCCAAACGCTTCGAAGTGGGCTCGACCAGCTGCTTCCCATTGCGAGATATCGGTGACGAATACGCGAGTGCGCACTACGTCGTCGATGCTGCCACCGAGTTCCTCGATGGCACGCTGGATGATGCCGCAAATTTCACTAGCTTGCCCGTACATGTCACCGGGGTGGAGAATTTCGCCGTTCGGAGCGCTTGAGGTCGTGCCCGCGACTTCGATGAGGTCGCCGACTCGCAAGGCTCGCGAATAGGCAACGTTTGACCATGATCGATTTGACGATATTCCGGTACGTCC
>CAXMUI010000261.1:0-1624 GCA_964196475.1 uncultured Acidimicrobiia bacterium | reverse complement strand
ATTATCTCGAGGCTCATGTTGCGTTCTCCAAGATTGTCGTGGCCAACGTTGCTGCTGCTTCGGGCGAGAGCATGATGGTGTCGGTAACGAGCGGCTTCATTCCTGCCGCGAGAACCTTTTCGGAAGCTTCGGCATCGACCGTGTCGATTACCAGCGTGGCGGCTAAGTGCTCGTAGATGGTTGCTACACCAGTCACGCTGGCAGAATGACCCAGTTCTCGTAGAAGGCGGCCAGCTGGCCCCTTGAGGGCCTTGCCGCCGACGATGGGGGAGATTGCACTAACGGAATCTCTCCGTTGCTCTAGGGCGGCGGCGATCCCATTGACCGCCAGTAGCGGACCAATGGAAACGATCGGGTTGGACGGGGCGATGATGACATGGTCGGCATCGTGGAGTGCTGCCAGCACCTCAGGTCCGGGTTCGGCCTTATCGGCGCCAGCAAAGCGAACCGACCGTACGGTCACTTGGTGTTGGCGGCCAACGAAGTATTCCTGAAAATCGATCTCAGACCCGTCCAACAATTCGATCTTGGTGGCGAGGGGGTCATTGGTGACCGGAAGCAGTTCAATGCGGAGATTCCATGCCTTGATGATTTCGTCTGTCACTTGGGTAAGTGTCGCTCCCTCGGTGAGCCGCTGAGTGCGAAACATATGGGTGCCGAGGTCACGGTCGCCGAGACCAAACCAGGATTCGCCTCCGTAGCGGCGCACCGAATCCATGGCTTGCCAGGATTCGTCGCGCAGTCCCCAGCCGGTCTCGGGGTTGATCTGACCGGCAAGCGTGTAGGTGACCGTGTCGAGGTCCGGGCTGATGTGGAGTCCGTGCAGGACCATGTCGTCGGCGACGTTACCAATGACGACGATTTCAGACGGATCGACGACGAGTTGCAGTCCGGCGAGGAACTTCGCAGCGCCGACACCGCCGGCAAGCACACAGATCATCGGTTACGAGAGACCTTTCAATTTGCCTTCGAGTAGTTCGAGGTCGGCATCGACCATCATGTGCACCAGGTCCTCAAACGAAGTCTTGGTCTCCCACCCCAATTCTCTGTGGGCTTTGGAGCTATCGCCGACAAGAAGGTCGACTTCGGCGGGCCGGAAGAAGCGTTCGTCAATCACCACATGGTCCTCGTAGTTGAGGCCAGCGCGGGCGAATGCGATGTCGCAGAACTCACGGACGGAATGGCTTTCGCCTGTGCAGATGACGAAGTCGTCGGGTACGTCGGCCTGGAGCATCCGCCACATGACCTCCACGTAGTCACCCGCGAAACCCCAATCGCGATGGGCGTCGAGGTTGCCGAGACGTAGTTCGGTTTGGTTTCCCAGCTTAATTTGCGCGACCCCATGAGAGATTTTTCTCGTAACAAACTCGAGGCCGCGACGCGGACTTTCATGATTGAATAAAATGCCAGATGAGGCGTGTAGGCCGTAGCTTTCGCGGTAATTAACAGTCATCCAGTGGCCGTAAACCTTGGCTACGCCGTAGGGCGACCGTGGGTAGAACGGGGTGTCTTCGGTCTGGGGAACCTCGCGGACCTTGCCGAACATTTCGCTGCTGCTTGCCTGGTAAAGCCTTATTTCTGGGTTAACAATGCGCACTGCGTCGAGCACCCGGGTGACCCCCAG
>CAXMUI010000260.1:0-1575 GCA_964196475.1 uncultured Acidimicrobiia bacterium | reverse complement strand
ATAGCCAAGCGGCTCAATCTCGCTCGGTCATCCGTCTACCGGGTTCTTCCCAAGTGACCCCCAAGGTGGATCGGAGCGCGGAGGCAGATCAGCCGCCATCGCCTATACCCTGATCGAAACGGCAAAGCTGAATGGCGTTGATCCGCAAGCCTGGCTCACAGACACTCTCGGCCGCATCGCAGATCACAAGATCAACAATCTCGACCAACTCATGCCGTGACGTTACGCTCAGACCTGAGCGTAACGTCACGCCTCACCGGCTGGTGCTATCCGCTTAAGCCCCCAAGGCGACGGTCAGACAGTTTTCGCAAAGGTCTCATCCTTCGCGGTATTCCGACGCCGCCGCGACAGCCCGATCAGGGTCGGGGTCAGGGCGAAGATCATGGCGACCGCCGCAGCGAGCGAGATCGCCAACAGGATGCCCATGCTGGCGGTGCCCCGGTGATCCGAGAGACCAAGCGTGCCGAAGGCGGCAACCGTATCGTCATCCCCTGCTAGCAAAGACGTTGTAGATATTCGAGTTTGTCAAAGTGGGCGGTTGTTCCACTATAATCTCGGTCAGCCCGTACTCACGCAACAATGTCGTCATGGTGTCGAGCCGGTCATCCAAGTCATGCACTTCGACCACCACCTGCCGGATTTTGTGCCAATCCATCGTCTCGACGCCCCGGAATATCTCGAGCTCGGCCTTTTCGGCATCGATCTTAAGAAGATCGATACGATCGATTCCGTGGTCGCTCACGAACTGTGACAGGGTTTCCATCTGGCAGGTGACAGTCGTCGGGCGAAGTGTTCTTGCAAGAGCGCAGTGAACGACCGGATCGCGCAGGAACTCCGGTAACCATCGCAGGCAGCGGACAGCCAATGGAGCCTCGGCGAGGTACACCATGTTATTTAGAAGTGCCCCCTTCATCACCTCGAGATCAGCCGCCTCGTCGGGAAAACCGGTGGAGAGAACGGGAGCGAGAGGGTAATACGCGAAAGAAACCTCCTCGCGGCTGCTGGAAAGGCCAAAGGGGAAGGCCTTCAATTTGGTTCCTGCCGCACAGCGTTCGACGTTGACGCGGAGGCACTCGAAAATGGCTCCCACCGGTTCGAAAGCATAGACGTTGAGGTTCCGCTCGCAACGCTCGTAGGCGGCCAGCGTGAACAGGCCGATGTTGGCCCCAACATCGAACACGGTATCCCCGGGCCTCAATTGCAGCAGGCCCTTCGAGAAATAACTCTGCACCTCCATATCTACGAGCGACACCTCATGCTTCTGGAGGCACGAGACGACGAACCCATTAGCAAGCTTCACGTCGGCAGGTTTCATCTGACCTTCCCCACTTGGATCGTCGTTAATTAACTCTATCCCCGCGGAGGGCGGATTTCCAGATCGAAGCTGTTGGCGTTTCCAGGTAACGGGCTTAGTTGCGTTGCACGGGCGCGTAATTCGGTGGTTGTGGCCGCTGCGGGCAGCGTTTTCCGGTTGGTTGAATGCCGCGATGTCGGCTTTGAGGCCGATTTTGTTGAAAAACTCCGAATGGCATTAATCCGCATACCATATGTTGTTTTTCAAGCTCCCAGTTCCCA
>CAXMUI010000259.1:0-11594 GCA_964196475.1 uncultured Acidimicrobiia bacterium | reverse complement strand
CACAGAGATCGATGGCCTGCCCGAACGATTCACCGCAGCGATGCCCGATGGCGTCATTGTGGAGGATGTGGTCGAATTACCGACCGGCATGGATTCACTGCAGGCCGCAGTAACAAGTTGTACCTGGAACATCGAGATCATCAACACGACCGAAAAGGACGCAGCCGACTATGTCGCCTGCGTCTTGGCCGCCGAAGTTCTCGACGTCACCCGAGTGCGAAAGGGTAAACCAGTAACCGATGATATTCGGCCGCTGATCTACTCGCTAGCACTCACCCAGACTGCCGATGGCAATCTGGCCCTAGCTGCCGAACTGGGCACTCAACCGCGGGCCTTGCGCCCTAGCGAAGTTGTCCTGGCTGTCGAGCCTCACCTTGAGGTTGGACGAATACGGCGAACTAAACAATGGATCACTGTCGATGGCGCCCGCTGCGAGCCTCTCGCTGCGGTTGCAGCCGTCGACGACCACACCACCGTTGGTGTGGGATGAGAAGGGACTTTCACAATGACCGAACCTCTGGCCTCAGGCCAGTCAAACACTGGAGATAATCGTAAATCCGCGCCGCGGATTGGCGATTCTCGCCCAGCTCCAACTAGTAACAAGCAAAGTAACACTGATGATTCGAAGCCCAAAGGCAGCGAAGGCGGCGGTCGAAATCGACGTCGCCGTGGACGTGGCAACAAGGGTGACGACAACTCGTCATCAAAAAGTGCTGCACCCAAGAAAGCCGAGTCGTCTTCAGGCGATCAGAGCAACGAAGACCAGAGCGGACGTCGCAAACGTCGTCGCGGTGGCCGCGGTCGCGGCCGTAGCGGTGACAGCCACAGCCCCGTGCAGGCCGTTACCGCTGACGGTCCGGCAATAGAACTCGACGAGGAAGCTCTCGCTCGCCGTAGAGGCCGCGAACGCAAAGGCAAGCCCATTGGGCGCTACACGATGGTGGTCAGCGTAAAGGAAGCCGCTACACAGATTTCGATCCTTGAGGGGCGTCAGCTCATCGAGCACTATGTGTCGCGTCCTTCCGATGACGTGACCCAAATCCACGGCAACGTGTACCTGGGTCGTGTCCAGAATGTTCTCCCAGGTATGGAGGCTGCATTCGTCGACATCTCTACTCCCAAAAACGCAGTGCTGTATGCGGGTGACGTGTCCTACGACAAGAAGAAACACAAGGGCCAGCCACGAATCGAATCGGTCCTTAAGAACAAGCAAATGGTCTTGTGTCAGGTGACCAAGAATCCAATCGATCACAAGGGCGCTCGGCTGACGCAAGAAGTGTCCTTGCCGGGCCGCTTCGTCGTACTGGTGCCCAACTCCACTACGGGTGGTATTTCTAAACGACTCCCTGAGAGTGAACGCAAGCGTCTCCGCAAGATCCTCGACCGCGTCGGTCCCAAAGGCCACGGAATTATCGTTCGTACCGCTGCCGAGAACGTCACGTCCGAGGAAATCGAAGCCGATGTACGCCGATTGGCCCAACAATGGGACCAGATCGAGAAACTCGCGGCCAAGACCAAGGGGCCAGCGTTGTTGTACCGCGAGCCTGACATGGCGCTGCGGGTTATCCGCGAAGAATTCAACAAGGATTTCCGGGCCGTAATCATTGATGACAAGGTCTTGTACGAAGAAGTAAGCGGCTACATCTCGGCCATCATGCCTGCCTTGGCTGGCAGGGTGGAATATCACAACCCAAAGTCCGAGAGTCTCACTTTGTTCGAGCGCCACAACGTGCACGATCAACTCCTGAAGGCGATCGACTCCAAGGTCTGGCTACCTGGCGGTGGCTCCCTCATTATCGAGAGAACCGAAGCACTGACCGTTATCGATGTCAACACAGGTAAGAACGTGGGTCGCTCCAGTCTTGAAGAGACGGTCTATGCCAACAACCTCGAGGCCGCCACTGAAATTGCTCGCCAACTTCGCTTGCGCGACATTGGTGGAATCATTGTCATTGACTTCGTGGATATGGAAGTCCGCAAACACCGCGACCACGTTGTCCGAGAATTCAGGGACTCGTTGGCTCGCGATAAGACTCGCACCCAGGTGTATGACATATCGGACCTTGGCTTGGTAGAAATGACTCGTAAACGCATTGGGGAAGGACTTTTGCAGTCTCTTTCCGTGACATGTGGCACTTGTGATGGCCGAGGCTTCGAACTTGACGCCGAACTAGTGGAGAAGGTGTAGCCAAGCGATAGCGTGGCTGAGCTATGTACGCAGTTATTCACACAGGTGGCAAGCAATACCGTGTTGTCGAAGGCGAGACCCTCCAGGTCGAACTTTTAGGCGAGACCGGTACTGAACTTGCGTTCGATCCCATTCTTTTAGCCGACGGCGACGACGTCTCCGCGACTCCTGCCCAGCTCGCTGGTGCAAGCGTGACCGCTACGGTCATTGGCCAAGCTAAGGGTCCCAAGATCAACGGCTTCACCTATAAAAACAAGTCAAACAACCGCAAACGCTGGGGTCACCGTCAGCACTACTCGGTGATCGAAGTCACCGGTATCTCGAAGGGATAATCCATGTCGAAGACGAAGGGTGGCGGCTCAACCCGCAACGGGCGCGACTCAAACGCTCAGCGCCTCGGCGTAAAGACCTACGACGGCACACTTGTGCATTCCGGTACCATTTTGGTTCGACAGCGTGGCACAAAGTTTCATCCCGGACTCAATGTCCGCAAGGGTGGCGACGACACCTTGTTCGCCGTCGAACACGGTTATGTAAAGTTCGGTAGGCGACGTGGTCGTAAGCTGGTGGACATTGTTCCATTGGCCGATGGCGAAACGCTCGTCTAGTTAACCCCAAGTTCTGATTTACAAGAGCCGTGGCCCTAGGGCCACGGCTCTTGTGGTTTTCGTCTCAGTTCCGCTGAATTGTTCCACGGTCAAACCTCACGGCAGTATCCTGGTGATATGTCTCAGTTCGTTGACGAGTGCAACATCAACCTTCGCGGTGGCGATGGAGGAGCCGGTTGCGTAGCCATGCGCCGTGAATCCCACACACCACTCGGCGGCCCCGATGGTGGCGACGGTGGCAAGGGTGGTGACGTTTGGATGATCGCGGACCATAACGCTGCCTCACTGCTGTCTTTTCGTGATCATCCTCATCGTCGAGCCGATGATGGCACGCACGGTTCCGGCAAACGCAAGCACGGTCACACTGGCGAGGATGTCATCGTCATGGTCCCAGAGGGCACAACAGTCCGCAATTTCGATGGCGAGTTGCTGGCCGATCTGCAGAGCTCGGGCGACAAGTGGATGGCAGCGCGTGGCGGACGTGGCGGCAAAGGCAATGCTCGTTTTCTGTCAAATCGGCGCCGCGCTCCAGACTTCGCCGAGCAAGGCGAAGAGGGCGAAGAAAACTGGATGCGCCTTGAGCTCAAATTGCTGGCTGATGTGGCTCTGGTGGGATTCCCCAATGCCGGCAAGAGCACGCTTATCTCTCGTATCTCCGCTGCTAAACCAAAGATTGCCAACTATCCGTTCACCACGTTGGAACCAAACCTCGGAGTCGTTCGCGTCGACGATTCCACCGAACTTGTTGTTGCCGACATCCCCGGCCTCATCGAGGGAGCCAACGAAGGCAAGGGCCTCGGACATCAGTTTCTTCGCCACATCGAGCGCGCCAGCGTGCTGTGTTTGTTGGTCGACCTCCTTCCGATCGATGGGCGACCGCCCCAAGAGCAACTTGAGGTACTTCTCGCAGAATTGCGGGCCTATCAGCCCGAATTGCTCGATCGTCCTCGGGTAATCGTCGCATCGAAGTCCGACGTGGCGCAATTTGATGCGCCCGAAGGCACCCACATCATCTCGTCGGTTGTCGGAACCGGGCTTGACACCTTGATCGGAAAACTTGCGGTACTTGTATCCCAGGCCCGGGAGGCCGAGGTAAAGCGTGCACCGACGGTAATTCACCGACCGGAACCGGTCGGCATCTGGATCGAGCGCGAAAACAACACACTCATCGTGTGTGGTCGTTCCGCCGAGCGTGTCGTGGCACTTAGCGACATCACCACTCCTGATGCCGTTGAGTACATCCGCCAGCGTCTCGGATCCCTGGGTGTTGAAAAGGCGCTCCGTAAAGCGGGTGCCCATCAAGGTGACATCGTACGCATTGGCGATACCGAGTTCGAATACGAAGAAGATTTACTGTCGTGACCCATGGTCTGGTCGTTGTAAAGATCGGCACATCTTCGCTCACCGACGATCGGGGTTTTATAGCCCCCGGGAACATTGCGCGACTTTGCGAACAGGTTGCTGGGCTGCGCAACGATGGCTTTCAGGTGGCAATCGTTACGTCCGGTGCCATATCAGCTGGTCGTGCCGTCATTGCTCCCCAAGAGGATGACATCGTCACCTTGCAGGCCGTCTCCGCCGTTGGCCAGACTCGTTTGATGCAGGTGTATGAGACCAGCCTGCAAAGCTACGGTTATGTGGGTGGTCAGGTCTTATTGGCCCCGGGTGATTTCTTTGAGCGCGAGCAGTACCTCCATGCACGCCAAACGCTTCGGCGCCTGCTCGACCTTGGCGTGGTTCCTATCATCAACGAAAACGATGCCACCGCGGCCGATGCCATCCGCTTTGGTGACAACGACCGGATTTCAGCTCTAGTTGCCAACACGCTAGAAGCTGACCTCCTCGTAATCTTGACCGATACACCCGGCCTCCTTACTGCGGACCCGCGAATCGACGCGTCGGCATCGCTCATCGAAGAAATCAGCGCGGGCGACCGCGAACTTGACGCGATTGTCAGTGGTCCTGGAGTCCGTGGGTCCGGTGGGATGGCCTCCAAACTTGCTGCAGCACGTATGGCCGCATGGTCGGGCATTCGCACAGTGATTGCGGCAGCTGATCGACCCAACGTCCTAAGTGATGCGGCTACCGGGGTGCCCGGTGTTGGAACACAGGTACTTGCGAGAGACTCTTCGTTGTCGGCCAAGCGCCTCTGGATTGCGTTTGCGGTGCGAGCCGAGGGCCGCCTTGTCGTAGACCAGGGAGCGAAGCAAGCGCTGACAGAGCGGGGAACTTCGCTACTCCCCATTGGTGTAGTTGAGGTAGTCGGTGACTTTGCCGAAGGGGCGGCAGTCGACGTGGCCGGGCCAGACGGCGCGGTCTTTGCCAAAGGTCTCATCTCGACGCGGTCAGAACAGGCTTCCGAATCCGCCGGTCGACGCAGCGACAGCATTGATGGGCGCCGCGACGAACTCATTCACCGAGACGATCTGGTGCTCTTGCCATAGCCGTAATCTGGGTTGCCACTGTAGGGCAATCCAGATTGTTGTCGGCCCTGCGGGACTAAAGTGGTCCCCATGTATGAAGCAAAAACTGACCGTTATTCGTCTCTCCCTTCGGCCCGATCGGGCAACAGCGGTCTTAAGCTTCCCAAACTTTCGTTAGGACTCTGGCATAACTTCGGCGGAGACGAGTTGTCCGACCACATGCGTCAAATGTTGCGCAACGCTTTTGACAACGGCATCTTCCATTTTGACCTGGCCAACAATTACGGACCTCCGGCTGGATCCTCTGAAACCAACTTTGGCACGATGATGGCCGGGGACTTCAAGCGCTATCGCGACGAGCTTATTGTCTCTACGAAGGCTGGCTACCACATGTGGGATGGTCCGCACGGTGAGTGGGGGAGTCGCAAGTATTTGCTCGCCAGTTTGGATCAGAGCCTCAATCGAATGGGGCTCGATTATGTCGATATTTTCTACTCCCATCGCTTCGACCCGGACACGCCGCTGGAGGAGACCATGGGAGCGCTCGACACGGCTGTTCGGAGTGGGCGAGCGCTCTATGTCGGTATTTCGTCCTACGGGCCAGAGAAGACCAGAGAAGCCGCTGCCATTCTTCGGGATCTGGGCACGCCGTGTGTGATTCACCAACCCAGTTACTCCATGTTGAATCGGTGGGTTGAGGATGGTCTGCTCGATGTGCTGGGCGACGAGGGCATTGGCATGATTCCGTTTTCGCCACTCGCTCAAGGCTTGCTTTCCACAAAGTACCTAAATGGGATGCCGAGCGACTCTAGGGCAGCCGAGAATGACTCGTTCAGCCCCAACCTTCTTAGTGAAAGCAATATTGAGCGGGTTCGGTCGTTAAATGAAATCGCGGCACGTCGTGACCAGTCACTTGCACAGATGGCCATCTCCTGGGTGCTGCGAGACCCCCGAGTTACCACGGCATTGGTGGGTGCCAGTCGCTGGAGTCAGGTGGAAGAACTGCTTACGGCACCGCTTCACACTGAATTTTCGATCGAAGAATTGGCCGAAATCGATGACTACGCGATCGATGGAAGTCTCAACCTCTGGGCTACGAGCAGCGACAATACCTAGCGTTAGGTGACGTCTTCAACGTTGTCGAGGAACCATCGGTACGTGGACACGATTCCGTCATCAAGGGCAATCTTGGCGGTCCACCCAGTATTGGTTAGTTTGCTGACGTCCAGTACCTTTCGGGGGGTCCCGTCGGGCTTGGTTGGGTCGAAGACAATTTCGGCCGTTGGGTGCACGATGGCGGCAATCTTGTTAGCAAGTTCGCCGATACTTAGGTCTAAACCAGTGCCAACATTGATGTGCTCGCCCTCGTCGTAGTTTTCCAATAAATGCAAGCAGACATCGGCAAGATCGTCGACATGCATAAATTCGCGTTTGGCTACCCCGGTGCCCCACAGTTCGACCGATGACCGGCCCTCAGATGCGGCCTCATGAAATTTTCGAATCAGTGCGGGCAGAACATGACTTGATGCCAAATCAAAATTGTCGTTTGGCCCGTACAGATTCGTGGGCATCGCCGAGATGAAGTTGTCTCCATACTGCTGCCGGAACGCCTGACAAAGTTTGATGCCAGCAATTTTTGCGATGGCATACCACTCGTTGGTGGGTTCGAGGGGTCCGCTAAGAAGTTGGTCTTCGGTAATTGGTTGGACAGAGTCACGTGGATAAATGCACGAAGATCCGAGGTACAGAAGTTTAGTGACCGGGTGTTCGTGTGCGGCATGGACCACCGTGCTGTGAATCATTAGATTGTCGTATATGAACTCGGCCGGTCGGGTGGTATTGGCCATGATTCCACCAACTGTTCCCGCAACCAAGATGACGTAGTCCGGCCGGTTGACCTTGAACCAGTGGGTTACCTCAGACTGGTTCCGTAGGTCGACCTGTTGGCGAGTAGCGGTCAATATGTTGGTAAAACCTGCGTCGGTCAAGCGACGAATAACCGCTGAACCCACCAAGCCTCGATGGCCCGCAACGTAAACAGATGCTGAGCGGTCAATTTGGGTCATTAGAGGCCTTTCTGTGTCCAGAGCTAAACGCCGACAGCCGGAGCAAAATTGACTCCAGGAGCAGCATAGATGTTGTGCGCTGGGCTGAGGGTGACGCCTAACCTAGCCGCGGTAGGCAGATGGAAGCCATGGTATGTGGACATAGTTGGGGCTCACAAATAGCACAGTTACCTGGGGACCGTGGCCTTGTTTGGCACCGTGACCACCACGTGATCAACGTTCGCACGGTTACATACTTGTGGTGACCCAGATCCACCAGGCCAGCGTTTTGGGTTGAGGTCGACCGCTATCGGCTAAATTCGGGCAATACCTGTCCGATGGAGACTAATGACCACTAGCCCTGCTGCGACGCGGCATGACAACGCCGAGACGGGCCAGCTAACGCGTCGCGAGATGGCCAAGTACGCCTTGGCGGTGTTCGTCGTGCTACGAATCGTCGCCACGGTGGTCCCGGCGCTGGCTGTGGCTTCAGGAATTGACGTCGAGGCCGTTGCACTTGAGGGCCGAGACATGCTCGGCGAGCCAAGCCTCGACAGCGGAGTCGCTGGACACCTACTGGGACCGTGGCAACGTCAAGATGCACTTCGGTATTTCCGTATTGCTCGGGACGGCTACGAGACCGCCGGCGACTCAGTATTTCCGCCCTTGTATCCCATGCTTATTCGGGCGGTGGCCTGGCCATTGGGCGGAGACGGGCAGGCTCGAGTAATTGCTGGCTTGCTGCTGTCGAATGTGGCGGCAGTAGCTGGGTTCTACTTTTTGCTGCGTTTGGTGAATCAGCATCTGAACGCCACATTGGCCCGCCGCTCACTTCTTACCTTGGCCGTTTTCCCTACGTCGTTCTTCTTTGTTGCGGCCTATTCGGAATCGATCTTCCTTTGCTGCACGATGGCTGCGCTTTTGCGAAATGACGAAGGTAAACACCTGCAAGCTGGCCTATTTGGTTTCTTGGCGGCACTAACCAGACTGACGGGATGGGTGGTCGCTATTCCGATGTTGTGGGGGGTTTGGGTCAATCGGAAACAGATTCGCGAGCAGGGAACATCGGCGCTGCTGGGGAGATTCGGCTCAGCTGGACTACCAATGGTTGCTGCTGCGGGTTTCATTGGGTATCGGTCGCTGGCTGGACTTCCGCCAATAGCGAGTGTGTACCGCGATGACTGGTCGACTACGACTTCGTGGCCAGGTAAGGCATTGCTTCGGGCCTTCGGGTGGATCGTCACTGGAACTGTCCCCGGAGAATATGGCATCAGTTTTTGGCTTGATGTGTTTGCGATGTCAATGGCCGTGGCTGCATGTATTTGGGGCTGGAAGAACCTGCCCCGGGCCTGGTGGTTGTACACGCTGGCAGCAACATTGTTTGTGTTGCTACCCGACTCGCCGCCTCGCACGGTGAACTCTACGAGTCGTTATGTCTTGGTCATATTTCCGGTATTTATGATGCTCTCACAACTACGTGCTCCAGCACTCCGGCGTATCTTGGCGGCGATGGGGCTCTTACTTGGTCTGGCCTTCTTGTGGGTTTCGACCAACTTGTACTGGGTCGCCTAACTGAGGCCAAGCCGTTGCAGTTCGGTTAGGCGGCATGTACGAGACTCTGGGAATCGGGTAGCCGTATTGTGCACAGTACGATCGGGGCATGGGAATTGTGCTTGTTACCGGGGGAAGCAGAGGCATCGGAGCCTCTGTCGCACTGCGTTGCGCTGAACGAGGTGACGATGTCGCCATCACGTATCTGACACAACGGCAATCGGCCCAAGACATTGTGACGAAGTGCGAGCGATTCGGCGCCCGAGCCGTTGCGTTGCCGGTTGATCTGGCAGTGGAATCGGAAATCGTGCTGGCATTCGCAGCTGTCGACGAGCGTCTTGGCCCGATTACTGGGCTCGTAAACAATGCCGGCATTTTGGAGACCCAATCCCGGCTCGATCAAATGTCGGCCGATCGAGTCGCTCGAGTATTTGCGGTGAATGTCACGGGTGCGTTTGTGTGTGCCCGCGAGGCGGTGTTGCGAATGTCGACGATGCACGGGGGCGACGGGGGTGCAATTGTCAATGTTTCTTCGGCCGCTTCGCAGACGGGTTCACCTAATGAGTACATCGATTATGCCGCCTCAAAAGGGGCCATTGACACTATGACCCTTGGGCTGGCCAAGGAGGTAGGCGGTGAAGGTATCCGGGTAAACGCTGTCCGTCCTGGACTAATCGATACCCAGATGCATGCCGACGGCGGAGAGCCGGGGCGAGTGCAGCGTTTGGCTTCTAGTGTTCCGTTGCAGCGGGGCGGAACCAGCGAGGAAGTGGCGGCACTCGTGGACTGGTTGCTTTCCGAGGAGTCGTCCTACGTTTCGGGTGCGCTGATCGATGTGAACGGCGGACGGTAGCTACCGGTTTAGGCGTCGCAGTAGTCCAGCGGTGAACTCGACGGCGGCTTGGTTACCTGCCGATCGTGCGAGGAACAAATACGCAATACCAGCGGTCACCCCAGCGAGCGCGGTGGTAACGACAACATTTTGACCACTTGTAATCCATACGGACACCAATCCAAATGCCCCAGCGACTAGTCCAGCGGGCAGCAATTTGACAATGAATGCCGAAGCCCTTGGCACACCGGGGAGATCGGTACGTACCCGTCGCTGCAATAGGGCCAACTCCAGCCAGGCAGCCACCGAGGCACCGATCGCAAGACCTACAGCGCCTAGGCGTACCAAATCAGTTCCTGTCCGGACGTCTTTGGACACGGGACCAAATGCTGGCAGGTCACCGGCCTGATCAATGGCTCCACTGGCAACGCCAAATCGGTCGAGTTGAAACATCATCAGGACCCCGACTGTGCCGGCCACAGCCACACGGAAAGCGGCGATGCGGGCCGGGCCGCTGACATCTCCGGACGCGAACCGAACGTTTTGCAGCAGTCTCGACAACCCCGACGCTGGCATGCCGAGGCTGTACGCCGCCAGAACAAGCCAAATAAGTCGAGCGTCATCGCTGGTTGTTTTGCCGTGTTCAAACAGTAGCGACACAATTGACTCGCCGGCCGACAGGTAAATTGCCATTGAAAATACTAGGAAGAAAGCGATTCGCTCCAGCCCAATTCGTAGCTGCTGGATTGTTGCGGCATCATTTTGGGTGCCGCGCGACAACTCGGGCAGCTCAGCGGCGGCAATCGACAAAGCGAACGCGCTGATGGGCATGAGGTAGAGAACCTGTGCCGCCCCTAACGACGCCAGGGCTCCGGTGACGAGCAAGGAGGCGAGCGCAGCATCAAGAAAGGTACTGAGGGTGACGACGCCGCGTCCGCTAACGGCAGGCGCAAATCGTCGCAAAACGGTGCGTACTGACTCATTGTGCAGGTTAAATCCGAGGCGCAGAGTGGGAAGCACTCGAAGTACTAACGGAACCTGAATGAGAAATTGCGCGATGCCGCCGACGAGTACACCCCATGCGGCGGCACGGGCGATGTCATCGACAGCCCAAGCACGGATTCCCGCAAATGCCACTGCGGCGATAATCGCAGTGTTCCAAAGGACTGGCGCCACGTAACTGAGGAAGAAACGCCGGTGGGCATTGAGCACACCCAGACACCACGCCGATAGGACAATAAATCCGATTCCACCGATCATCACTCGCAACAGGTCAACAGTTAGTTCGCGTTTTGCGTCATCGAATCCGTGGAACACCAAGCCGGTAATTGGCCCAGCAAACAACATGCCTATGAGTACCAGCACCGCAGTCGCCACCGCTAGTAGCGAGAAAACGGAACCGGCCAAAATGCCGGCTTCGTCATCATTTTCGTCCTCGAGCAATTTGGAGTACACGGGAATGAACGAAGCCGAAAGTGTGCCTTCGCCAAGGAGATTTTGTAACAACTTGGGGATGATGAGTGCTGCAGCGAAGGCATCGGCGGCGGGCAATGTGGTGCCGAGCCAGGTGCGAAGTCCGAACTCACGGATGACCCCACTGAGGCGAGAAAGCAAGATACCTGTTGCCACCAGTGCAGCGGCCCGCCCACTGCGATGGGCAGGGGTGGAGGTGGGCTCAGGGGTCGGAGATTCGGTCATAGGACAGCGATCGAAGAATAGTGCGACCTGGCCCGACGAACGTGGCACAAGACTGATTCGGTACTTCGGCCCTGACGCCGTACCCTTGCCGGATGGATTACAGATTTGCTAGCGTCGAGGCCGTTACCGAAGGTTTGGAAGGGGTCGATTATCTGTGTGATGAGAGCATCGCCAGTGTGACCTTTTTGGCAGATCGCCTGCAGAAGCCCATTCTTGTCGAGGGCCCCGCGGGTACGGGCAAGACTCAGC
>CAXMUI010000258.1:0-7830 GCA_964196475.1 uncultured Acidimicrobiia bacterium | reverse complement strand
ACCCTGAAGTCCTTGATTCAGGGGAGTGGCTCAAGCAGGTAGCTAAGACCACGGGCGAGCCTGTCATCTTCAATCTCAATCAACCCGACGAACACCCTGATCTTTGGAAAGACGAACTCGACTTCCTCGACGAAGCACAGTCCGAAGGCCTCAACGTGCTGGCGCAAGTTTCTGGTCGACCCGTGGGTATTTTGGAATGCTGGGACGGCACTGCCAACCCGTTTGTGCCGCGCCCGGCTGCGTGGGAGATTGCGGCATTGCCCCGCGACGAACGTATGGCTGCCCTCCGCGACCCCGAAGTTCGCCAACGCTTGTGCGACGACGATCCCATTGAACTGAGCCGTTTCGAAGCCTTCATTACTGGCGCATGGGACAAGATGTACCCGTTCCTGGGTGAAAACGACTACGAACCAGATCCATCGGGGTCTATCGCGGCCATTGCCGAGCGCACGGGCCAGCGTCCCATCGAAATTGCCTATGACCACCTCATGACCAACGATGGCAACGGGATGATCTACTTCCCGTTGTTCAACTACAGCTACGAGGACCTCAGCCATCTATGGGAACTGCATCAGCATCCGCATACCCGAATGGGCCTCGCTGATGCCGGCGCTCATTGCGGGGCGATCTGTGATGGTGGCATGCCAACGTTCATGATTTCGTTCTGGACTCGCGATCGCACCCGCGGGGACCTACTGGGTCTCGAGCACATGGTCAAGCGTCAAACACGGGACACCGCCGAGCTGTACGGTCTGCGCGACCGCGGTCTAGTCGCTGAGGGCATGCGAGCCGATCTCAATGTCATCGACTACGAAAATCTCACGGTGGATGCACCCCGAATGGCGTGGGACCTCCCTACCGGCGCTCGTCGCTTGGTGCAGAAGGCCGAGGGCTACAAATACACGATTTGTGCGGGCACGGTCACCGTGGTTGACGACGAGTTTACCGGCGACTACCCCGGACGTCTGATCCGAGGACCGCAGCCCGACCCCCGCTAGGTCGGGTGGATCGACCGCTCTGCGATACCAGTAGCCGCGGCTCAATGGCGTAGCCTTTAGTAATGTCAGATCCGCTTGTGGCAAGAGAATCTCGCCCGATCCTCTACCTGATTTT
Source organism: uncultured Acidimicrobiia bacterium (assembly GCA_964196475.1). Lineage (GTDB taxonomy): Bacteria > Actinomycetota > Acidimicrobiia > Acidimicrobiales > JAHEJN01 > CAWKZT01. The sequence continues at coordinate 6,717 of CAXMUI010000258.1, read as the reverse complement.
TGGGATAACCCTCACCGGCATATTGTCCAATAGTTTGCTCGCACCCGCGATTCCCGACATTCTCGATGACTTCGGTAAAGATGATTCCTCAGCCGGACTTTTAGTAGCCGTCGGGTCCATGCCGGGCATTCTCGTAGCACCGCTTATTGGTATTTTGGCTGACCGGTGGGGGCGCCGTCGGGTGTTGTTGCCGTGTCTTACGATTTTCGGTGTGTTTGGGATCGTGGCCGCGACCGCGCAAAGCTACGAGGCGTTACTCCTGGCCAGATTGGCCATGGGTTTTGGGTCCGCGGGGATGATCAATTTGGCCATGGTGCTTATTGCTGATCATTTCCCAGCCAAGGATCGAACCAAGATCATCGGACGCAATTCTTCGGTATTGACGTTGGGTCTGGCCGTCGTACCACTGTCATCGGGCATTATTACTGAACTATCCAGTTGGCGGTGGGCAATGGGTGTCTACTCCATGGCTTTGGTTACCGCATTTGCGGCGTTCTTGGTCCTTGATGCGGATCGGCCCGAGCCAAACGGCTCTATCCGCGAACAATTGGGCGGCGCCAAGGTGGCCATTACAAATCCCCGCATTACGACAACCTTAATCGTGGGCGTAATGATGTTTGCGCTGGTGTTCGGGGTCTTTTTGACCATCTTGCCCAACCACTTAGAAAGTGAGTTCGGCTTGTCCGCCGGTTGGCGAGGTTTGATTATTGCATTGCCAGCCATCCCATCGACATTCATGGCGTTCAACCTGGGCCGCGTCCAAGATCGCTTTGGGTTGGCCCACACCCTGGTTGGTTGTGCGGTGGGTTGGGCTGTTGCTTTCGCGGTGATCGCTGCTGCCCCACTTCTTGGTCTGCTGGCCGCGGGCACGCTGTTGTACGGCATGGGGGAAGGAGCATTGATCCCAAGCCTGCAGGGTGTGGCACTCGATGCAGCCCCCGCTGAACACCGAGGTGCGGTTGTTGCGGTTTGGGTCGGCAGTGCCCGTATGGGCCAGACCTTGGGCCCGATCGCCGCGGGCGCATTGCTTGCCGGAGCATCCACCACGATCGCCTTATGGGCCGGGTTTGCCCTGGCCGTCGTCATGGCGATGGTTCTCGCCATGAGCCCGCTGGGCCGGGGCGACAGCGCCGAGGTGCAGCGCTAGTTGATGAGCGGCGCGGCAATAGCGCCTAGCATTTCGACTCGACCTTCGATGTAGCCGTTTACGGGCAACGACGTGGTGAGTCCGTCGACACCCGTTGCTAATGCCGCAGCCAACTTTTCGCCCACGGTGTCGGGGTCGCCCAGCACCAACTGCGCCTCGAAGAATGCTTGTTCGTCGGGGGATGCATTAGCAGCATCGATTCCTAGAGTCCGTTGAAGCGAGGCGAAATATTCGTCGCGGGCCTGTTCGTATGTGTCAGCAATGACAACATTTTGCATCAAGCTCACCGTGATTTCGGAGCCATCGCGACCAATGGCGTCGCAGTGTTGGTGGAGCACCTCGAGCTTGTGTTCGACCTCGTGAACCTCACACGTGAAGTTGGCCAAGTCGGCGTACTGGGCGACCATGCGCAGCGTCTTCTTTTCGCCCGTGCCCCCAATCATGACCGGAATGGGATTAATGGGCTGGGGCTCGTTGATTGCCTGGAACGTTCGGTAGTACTTGCCGTCGACCGTCGGACGTTCGCCGCTCAACATAGGCAAGATGATCTGCAGCGCTTCCTCGAGTTTTTCGAAACGTTCGGTAAACGTGTTGAAATCGTAACCAAACCCATCGTGTTCCTGTTCGAACCACCCCGCACCGATTCCCAGTTGAGCCCGGCCACCGCTCACAATGTCGAGCGTGCTGACGACCTTGGCGAGAAATGCTGGATTCCGATAGGTGTTGCTCGTTACCAGAGCGCCAAGCCGCATGTTCTTCGTGACCGCAGCCAGCGCAGCAAGCACGGTGTAGCACTCCAACATTTCGTTATCGGGCGGACCCAACATGGGTAGTTGGTTGAGATGATCCATCACCATCAAGGTGTCGAAACCCGAATTGTCGGCTGCTATTGCCTGTTGCTGCACAGTCGAGAAGAGGTCGGCAGTGGCGGTGTCGGGGTACGAGAAATTGTTGATTTGGTAGCCAAGCTTGGTCATAGGTCAACCGTAGGCCACGACACACGCCAGCACGCGACGTGATTGGACTAGCTGGTTGGCGTGGGCAAGACGGCGGATAGCAAATTGCCCCAGTCGCTAATTCCGCAGCCGTCGGTGCGATCTATGTTTGTGTCGACGGCGACATCGTTGATCGTGCCGGTGATATGGACCGTCTCCGGGCCACCGAATTCTGAGGTGCAGATCTGGTCGGTCGGCGGACTTGTGAGCCGTGCCTGAACATCGGACTCGGCCAGCGCCAAGCATGCGTTGCCGTCGTTGACGCCAGATTCGTCGCCGATGACTGTGGCTGTATCTCCGAGACAGGAAATTTCGTAGGTGTAGACACCAGTGCCATCATCGAAATCCATGACGAGGTAAGCGATGGGGTAAGGGCCGGCGCCTAGCGGGCCGTCGGGAAGCTCTTGAGCCGCGCCATCAACAGGAGCATCGGTATCGCCCGGTTCGGCTTGCGGTTCTTCGTCGGGCGGCGCCTTGCCGTCGTTGACCGGCAATTCGTCTGATGCGGTGACCACCTCGTCGGCAGTATCTGAGCCGCAAGCGGCTAGAGCAAATGCCATGACGGTGAGGACAATGGTGAATCGAGCGAAAGTTTTCATGGGAGTTCCAAAGGTTCGGTGCCCAGCCTTAGAGAGCGGCTGAACGGATACCAAGTAAGACGACGCTACTAGCGAGTTCAGTTCCCAATGGTCTGACTTAGTTTGACAGGATTTTGGCGCCCTCGAAATCAATGTTTAGTACTTTTGTGTGACCATTTTCGGGCAAGGCGGCGGCGATTCGGTCGGCACCCTCGGCTGCCACGAAACCGGCGATGGTCGGTCCCGAACCGCTCAACCAGGCGCCGTAAGCTCCCGCGCTCAGCATTGCTTGTAGCGCTGCTGCAGAGTCAGGAAGTTCTGCCAATCGCTCCGACTGGTGGATGGCGTCATTGTGGGCCTGCGCAAGCAACGTGACATCGCCGGTTACCAATGCGGTAATAAGCAAGGCAGTATTGCCAATGTTGGTGACGGCGTCGGCTCGGGGAATCATGTCGGGAAGTACGTTGCGGGATTTGTTCGTGCCGAACTCGGTGGAAGGAATCCAAGCGAGCACCGCGGCATCAACCTTGACTGGAAGTTGCACGACGGTCTCGCCGGCCACGACCGTCACACCCCCGAGCGCGGATGCGACGACGTTGTCGGCATGGCCTTCCAATTCGACTGCGAGTGCGAGACCATTCATCAATGCTTCTTCTTCGCTGGCACCTTGATGCAAATAGCCGGCCATCGCACCGGCAAGTCGGGCCGACCCAGAGAATCCCAACCCACGACCCATAGGAATTTCGGTGCGCACCGAAAATGGTCCGCTGCCGCCAGCGTCGCGGAAAGCAACTGTGGCTGGATGCCGGTCTGGAGCCTCCTCGGCGCTACCGTCAGTGGAAACCCAGGTGTAGATGTTGAGAGCCATGCCCATGACATCAAAACCCGGTCCGAGGTTCGCCGACGACCCGGGCACCTTTACTTCGATCACTCTGGCTGTATTCACGCCAATACCTTTCTGACAGACCCCGACGCTATCTGGAGCGACCATGAGCACGACCCCCGCATCTTCCCCGGCTGACGCCGCTCGCAACTTCGGCTTGCATTCCGACATGGCCAATCAGGCGGTATTTGATCGGGCCGTCCAACGGTTTCGCGAGAACAAAATTGCTCTGCCCACCTTTAGTCAGTTGGCTGACCCGTCCACCATGCCGGCCTCGGTGTGGGAGGGCCTAAGCGGCGTTGACCGTAATGCGGCCGACCCACGCAACCTGTTCCGGGTGCAATGGTTTAACCGACTCGATGGCACCGGTCCCACCGACGTGCCCGACCATGTGGTGCTACCACCCGAACTCACCGGTGTCGAGGCGCCCATTGTGTTGGCGTTCGGTAATCGGTTCCCGATGATTGGGGCTCACAAGGTGCTTGCCGCCTACTCGTGTCTGATCCCACTACTTATGACCGGTCGCTTCGATCCCACCACTCATCGTGCCATTTGGCCGTCCACGGGCAACTACGCCCGTGGTGGTGTCGCTATCTCCAAGATCATGGGTTGCCGCGGGGTTGCGGTCTTGCCCGAAGGAATGAGCAAGGAACGCTTCGACTGGCTCGACGCCTGGATCGAGCATCCCGATGATGTCATCCGCACCGTTGGTACCGAGAGCAACGTTAAAGAGATTTACGATGCTTGTGCCGAACTGGCCAAAAACCCAACCAATGTCATTCTCAACCAGTTCAGCGAATTCTCGAACCACCTGGGTCACTATCACGTAACTGGGGCAGCCCTGGGTCGTGTGGCCGAGCATGTCCTCGAACAGCGTGGTGGAGGTCGTGTGGCCGCTTTTGTATCGGCCAGTGGTTCGGCCGGGACCCTTGGTGCGGGCGACTACCTCAAAGATAATTTCGATGCGCGCATTGTGGCAGTCGAAGCCCTTGAGTGCCCCACAATGTTGTACAACGGGTATGGCGAACACAACATTCAAGGAATCGGAGACAAGCACCTTCCGCTCATCCACAACGTCACCAACACCGACTTGGTCGTGGGCGTTAGTGACCAAGGAAGCGACACGCTCGACGTGGTCTTCAACTCTGATGCTGGTCGGGCAAATCTGATCGACCGTGGTGTTGAGCGCGAGATCGTGGCTGCTCTTGGCCACATGGGCCTTTCCTCGATAGCCAACGCGCTGGCCGCAATTAAGACGGCGAAGCACTGGAACCTGGGCGCCGACGACATCATCGTCACTGTGGCCACCGATGGATCCGAGATGTACCCCTCTGAGCGCATCAAGACCACCGAACGTCTCTATGCCGACGGATTCGATACGCGCAACGCGAGCGCAGCCGTCGACCAATACCTCGCCGGTGTCGACACCGAGCACGTTCTCGATATGGACGAAGTCAATCGCAACCGTGTTTTCAATCTTGGCTATTTCACCTGGGTGGAACAACAGGGTGTCGATGTCGCTGATTTCGAAGCCCGTCGCGGCCAGGATTTCTGGGATGGCATGCGCGGCTTCATTCCTGCGCTGGACGAGCACGTCATCGAGTTCAACGAACGCACGGGTATGACCGTTGCCTGACGATCTCACGTCGGAGAATCCATTCGTTCGTTATCGCGAACGCCTTGACTCTTACCTGGTGGCATTGTCGAATGGTTGGAGCGATGCGCAGTTTGTCGCCCTTGTCGAACAAATGGATACCGCGGTAGCTGCCGTTGAAGGGCACGGGTTTGCCCGGACACCATTGGTTGCCGGCTCAGGCCTGGCCAAGGCAGCCGGGCTCGATTGCAAGTTGGTCATCAAGAACGACACCGGCAATGTCGGTGGGTCGCACAAGTCACGCCATTTATTTGGACTAGCCCTGCATCACGCTGTAGCAGATCCCCCGGGATCCTCGCCTTCGCATTCGAAACCGTTGGCGATTGCATCATGCGGGAACGCTGCGTTATCCGCCTCGGTCATTGCTTCAGCACTCGGCCAAGAACTCCATGTATTTGTCCCCACATGGGCTGATCAATCAATTGTCGAACGTTTGCAAGCCAATGGAGCGACCGTCAATGCGTGCGAACGACGCGACACCGAACTTGGCGACCCGGCTTTCTTGCGCTACCGCGAGGCTGTCGAGGCGGGCGCACGACCCTTCACCGTGCAAGGTTCCGAAGTGCCAGCCGTAATCGATGGTGCCCGCACCTTGGGCTGGGAGATCGGCGAAGAACTTGCCACCGCTCAAGGCGCCACCGCCCACATCGATGTCATCTACCTCCAGGTTGGTGGCGGTGCTTTTGGAACTGCCGTATCTATGGGACTGTTCGACGCCGTCGACGGTGGTTGGCTCAGCGCCCCGCCCCGCATTATTGCGGTGCAACCCGAGGTCGCTCACCCGCTTGTCCGGGCGTGGAACCTCCTCGTCGGTGATAACGGCGAGGTCGATGCTACGGCCATCATGCAAGCCGCTCGAGCCAATCCCGATGAGTACATGATGGCGTGGGAGAACCCGCCAGCGAGCTTTGCGTCCGGAATTCTCGACGACATCACCTACGACTGGTTAGGGGTGCTCGAAGCCATGGTCCGCACAGGTGGCAAGGCAATTTGCGCCACAGAAGACCAGTTTCACCAGGCCCATGAACTGGCGTTGCAAGCTACTGACATTGCCGTGTCGCCCACCGGAACGTCAGGGTTCGCGGGCCTGTTGGCCCAACCGCCAGCAGCGGGCGAACGAGCCGTCGTCGTGTTCACCGGCTAGAACGTTGATGACCTGACTAGGTGTGCTTAAGTACCACGCGTGCGGCGTTGCGACCGCTGGCACCCCAAATGCCTGCACCAGGAAATGTGCCTGCGCCCGTAAGAAACAAGTTGGTCAGCGGAGTTCGGTACCGGGTGAGGTGCTTGTCCTTGCCCAACATGGCCGCTAGCGGCGTGCCCGCAAATGATGGGGCGTAACCGCGGTCCATACCAAACTCGGACTCATAGCGGCACGGCGTCATGACCCGCCAATCGCTCACGCCTGGGTCGTTGTCGAGCATTCCCAACCACAGGTCGAGCCATCGTTGTGGCTCGGG
>CAXMUI010000257.1:0-2048 GCA_964196475.1 uncultured Acidimicrobiia bacterium | reverse complement strand
GCGACGGTTTGGCCCGTGCTTGGGGGCCGGGTTGGGCGTAGTGTTGGGGTTGGGTTCGGGACTGACTTATCCGAAGAGCCGGTGTATCAGGTTGTTAGCCGGCCACGCTGGATAAAGAGTCGTACCTGGGTGTCGTCCCGGACCCACCAATGGTTCAGCTGATGATGCGGCGGGTGTCGGCTTGGAGTCGCCGGTAGACGACGTCTGAGATCCGTCGTTTCAATGCTCGGATCGCTTCCTTGCTGGTTTTACCCTCTGCCAGTTTCTTGTGGTAGTAGTCGCGGCCTTCGCTGGGGTAGCGGAGTTGGGAGACCGCGGCGATATGTAGGGCATGGTTGAGTTTGCGGTTCCCCCTTGGGTTGAGCCGATGCCGGGAGTGGTTTCCTGAGGATGCGTCGATGGGTGCAGTGGCGTTGTAGGAAGCGAAATGCCCCGGGGTTGGGAACCGGGTGATGTCACCGACTGCGCCGAGGATGACCGCAGCGCCGATTGGGCCGATCCCCCGAATGTCACACAGACTGGTCCCTGAAGCAGCCACGGCGGTGCGGATCCGTTGCTTGGATGCTCGCAGTTGAGCGTTGAACCGGGCAATGTCATCGACTAGTTCGGTGGCGATCACCACTCGTTGCCGAGCCACCTCATCAGTCACCACGACACTCGCAAGCAGTGAATTGGCTTTGTTTACGGTCATTTCTGAGGCCAACCCCCCGGCAGTGAGTTCCCCCAGGAGAGCATGGAGGCGACAGGCTGCCTTGTTCTTGAGTCGAGCCACATCACGGTGTCGTTTCGCCAACAACCCCAACACTCGCGTGTGATCATCAACAACCACTGGCGTCAGGCCCGGATGGCGGAGGGCGGCGATCGCTACCGACCGGGCATCATTGGGATCGTTCTTCTGAGACTTGCTCGAACCCAAGACCCGGACTCGTGATGCCAGCATGGCCGGCACATCCAGGACTCGCTCCCCAGCTGCAACTAACTGCTGGGAGAGGAGATAGCCCAGACCGCGGGCTGATTCCACCGCCCAACACCGATCGTCGAATCCCGCCGCCCACTCCTGGAGCTCCACCACCTGCCGGGCAGAAGCCCGAACACGGATCTCCTCTATCACTATCTCGTCACCGTTGATTACTACTGCGGTGTGTGACCCCTTATGCGGGTCAATACCAATCATCACACTCATACGCTGCCCTTTCTCTTCGGATACGGAGACCGCAGCGGGCAAACCTGATTCGGGAAAGTGTGCACTCGCCTCTTTCGAGCCACGCCACAGCCGAGGACACCAACCGGCAGCACCTCGTTAGAAAGCCAACCCCAGTGGGTGACAGGCACATAGAGAGCCAACCAGTCAGCGCCTCGACGCTACGGGAACACCCCGCAACATGCCCCAAGTATCAATCAGGCACATATAGAGCGGCCTAACTCCGCTAGATCATGCCTGCGGTCTCAACGTCGTTTGCAAGGGGGAGGTCGTGGTGATTATGCGCTGCAAGGCCGTTGCTATGCAGATCGAACACTCATCAACCGGCGAGCTGCCTCTTCCTCGGCCAAGTCCACCAACCCCCAATAGATCCCGCCCAGCCGGTTATGTGCGGGTGTGTGTTGTCTTGTCGAGCGGTCGTTTGTTGCCCTCAACGGGCGCGGGCGCGACATCGACGCGTAAACTCGGCTCAGCTAACGGGGCAAACACGATGTTGAAGATGGCGGTCGGATACACCGAGGAATTGGATGGTGAGCTGGCTGCATCGGACGTCCTGGCACAGTGTGCCGAGGGAATGGATGGCCATGCCGCCCAAGCTGGCCTGGTTCTCGCCTGTCACGACCTTGACCTTGAGGTGTTCCTGGGAACTGTCATGGCCACGCACCCCAACATTGAATTGATCGGCTGCACCACGCCGGCCCCCATGTCCTCGGTTTCGGAGTATTTGGAAGGATCAACCACCTTGACCCTATTCGCCTCTGATGTCATCGATTTCACCGCAGGTTTGGGCAGCTCCGTCACCCACGGAGTGAACAGCGCCGTCAAGGAAGCGGTCGCCACAGCCCTC
>CAXMUI010000256.1:0-25321 GCA_964196475.1 uncultured Acidimicrobiia bacterium | reverse complement strand
ATCGTGCCGATACAGAATTCAGTATTGGCGTTGGTCAACATCGCCCCCTTGGGCGGCCCGGTAGTGCCCGAGGTGTAGACCAAGGTCATGACATCGCCGCTCTGAGCATCTGCCATGCGCAGGGCCACAGCACCAGGGTTCGCATCGCGATGGGTGCGACCGATTTCGAGGAACGAATCCCAGAAAAGCAAACGATCATCGTTGTATTCGGTCATACCCCGCGGTTCGACGAACAAGATCTTGCTCACACCAGCCAAAGCAGACTGATCGGCATCTAACACCTTGTCGTACTGTTCCTGGTCTTCGGCGAAATGTACGGTAGCTCCGCAGTCGGCCAACATGTACTGCACTTCGGCGCTGGGATTGGTCGGGTACAGGCCAACCGTAATACCGCGAATAGCGACAGTTGCCAGGTCGAGAATTACCCACTCGGGACGATCTTCAGAATGGATCGAAACCCGGTCGCCCACCTCAATACCGAGAGCCAATAGCCCGTGGGCCGCCAGTTCGACAAGTTCCCAAGTGTCGGCCCAGCTGTATTCCTTCCAAATCCCAAAGTCCTTTTCGCGCATGGCAAGTTGTTCGGGCGCGGTAAGAGCCCATTGGTTTGCGAGTGACGCAACAGAAACGGTCTCTGCTCTGGTGGTCACCGGAGCGGCTTCAACAGTTGTCATCAAACTCCCAGGTAAAATCGATCCCCCCGGACCGACTTTCAAGTGCGCACGATAGCAGTCCTACACAAAAGTGCGAATCACTTGTGTAACCAGTAGGTCGGAATCGTCCATCGGACAACCGTCCCTCCAGTAATTGGCGTTTCAACCGATAGCGAACCTTCGTGATTTGCAGCTCGGGCCGACATGTTTCCGATCCCGTGACCGTGAACCTTCGGTTCGTCGATCGCCATATTTTGCACGTCCCGCCCACCTTCAGGAAGGCCGACACCGTGGTCTGTAACTGCCAATCGGACTTCGCCGTCGACCATAGCCAAGTCAATCCAAGCCGAATCCGAATCGGCATGCCGGGCGACATTTGCAACGGCTTCTCTGGCAACAGCCACAACATCGTCAGCTACGGCGGCGGGGAATCCCTCGTCGATCAGCCCGGAAAATGAAACAACTGGCTCGAACCCCAAGGCCAAACTCATTTCTGCCGCTACGTCAATCAACGCCTCACGGAGCAAAGTCCCGCTCATGTCGACCCGCACTACATCGAAGATTACGGACCGCACCTTACGGATGACCGTGTCGAGAGAGTCGACTGCCCGGTCAATATTTGTCACCATCATCTCGTTGGTGGAACCACTGGTCATTGTCGCCTGAAGGCCCATTCCTATGGCAAAGAGCTCTTGAATGACCGTGTCATGTAAATCACGGGCAATACGCTCGTGATCTTCGGCCAGCAAACGTGCTCGTGTCCCCGCAACCATCTTGCGATCCCGAGCTACCGCCTCAGACATATCGCGGACCGCCGCCAAAATCACTATCTGGTCTCCGTCCTCGATAGGGGCCAGACTTACATCAACAGGGAAGATGGTTCGGTCGAGACGCTGACCGTGAATCTGTTGGAGAATTCCCATTTTCCGAGAATCAGGCTGTTGCATGTAGCCCTTCCGCAGAAACTGATGGCCAGATTGCACCGCATCCGGCAACAAAATTTCGACTGGCTGCCCGACGAGCTTGGCAGATTCCGCCCCGAACATAGCGGTGAGCTGTGGGTTGACCGCCAGAATTATGCCGGACCTGTCGGCCAACAACAATCCGTCGGGAATCTCGTCCCAAACTGCCAAGGTCGTCGCAATAGAAGATAGTGAGTCAGGCATACCTCCCCATCCTAGGTTGGATATCTTGGCGATTTGAGCCACAGCGGCCCTATGTTCGGTCCCAGCTCGACCGATTTCTACTGATGCCGTTGTCGTTCACGTTCATCAATACGGGCGGCGATCACAGCCGCCTCGGTGCGCCTCGTGACGCCCAACTTGGTAAAGAGCGTCGAGATGTAATTCTTCACCGTCTTTTCGGCCAAGAACATTTCGTCAGCTATCTGCCGGTTGGCCATACCCTCGCCGATGAGCTCGAAGATGCGGGTCTCCTGTGGACTCAATTCGTTGACCCGGTATTCGGTAGATTCCCGCAGGCGTTGCAATGCCAAACGAATGGTGGCTTGATTGAGCAAAACGCGCCCTTCGTGCACGGCGCGAATGGTGTCCGCCAGATCGCTTCCCCGGATCTGTTTCAAAACAAACGCGGCCGCCCCAGCCAATCCGGCGTCAACGAGCGCATCGTCGTCGGCAAAGGAGGTAAGCATAAGACACTGTGTGTCGGGGTGCGATGAGCGAATTTCGCGACAAACCTCAATACCGCTGGATTCAGGCAATCGCACATCGAGCACTGCCACGTCAGGAGAGAGTTCCTCAACTGCCGCCAACGCCTCGGCCGCAGTACCAGCTTGTGCCACGACCTCGATGTCGTCCTCCATCGCCAACAGCATCGCCAGACCAGAACGAACCACATCATGGTCGTCGAGTAAAAGAACACGAATTTTCATACCTACTACCTTCGCGCAATTTCTTGATACAAGCTCGGGACCTATGACCCTTTATGCAGTCAAATTATCCTGCCACACTTCTGCAGTACCCCTAACAGGAGAAGTTAATGACCACGCAGGACCAGCCCCCAGTCCCCTTAGGCCCAAAAGAATCCGACGCGAGCGATGGAGGTAAATGGCTAATTGCCGCGATCATTGGCATGCTCGCGCTCTTTGCTATACCAATGGCCATCATCGGTGCTGTTGCCGTTGCTTCGGGAGATTCTGCTAGCGGTGGTACCGGCGAAGTAGCCCGCACAACCGTCGAAGTCAGCTTGCAAGAGTGGTCCGTAACAGGCGAACTGGTCGCTCCAGCGGGCCAGGTCACACTCTTCATCACCAATAACGGGGCGATGGAGCACAACCTGGAGTTCCGCGATTCCGGGCAAGTCAGTCTCACGATCGGTCCGGGTGGTGTGACACAACTCGACCTTGGGGTATTGGCTCCCGGGCGATACGAAATTTTCTGCAACCTGCCCGGTCACGAATCAGCAGGCATGGTGGCCGAACTCATCGTGGTTGCTGGCTCGGGTGACATTCCCGAAATTGCCGGTGGCGATGGCGGTCACGGCGACCATGAGAACATCGACTGGGACGCGCTCGACAAGGCCATGATGGACTCGATGCTGGCGTTTCCCCAAGCCACCGAAGGTCTCGGGAACCCCGTTCTCGAACCAGAGATTCTCGCCGACGGAACCAAGCGTTTTGATCTCACCGCCGAAATTGTTCCCTGGGAAGTTGAACCCGGCGTGATTGTTGATGCCTGGGCTTACAACGGCGTCGTACCGGCACCACAAATCATCGTCGATCTTGGCGACCAGGTCGAAATTGTGATTCACAATCGACTTCCGATGTCAACCGATGTTCATTGGCATGGCATTCACACACCCAACGACCAGGACGGTGTAGCGCCCTACACGCAAGATCTCATTGCGTCCGGAGAGGACTACACCTACGCTTTCGAAGCCATTCACACCGCTGTCGGCATGTATCACCCGCATCATCACGGACAAATGCAGGTAGTGAACGGCATGTTTGGTGTGTTCCGCATTGGCGACCATCCCATCCCGCGCGGTGTCACCGTCTCGGGCGTAACCATTCCTGCGGACCTCGAGATTGCCCGGGACATCCCGATGGTCATCAACGACGCTGGCGAGATTGGCCTGACGCTCAACGGCAAAGGCTTCCCCGCCACTGAACCCTACGTCTTGAATCAGGGTGACTGGGTCAACATTACGTATTACAACGAGGGTCTTGGTTCCCATCCAATGCACTTGCATCAGTTCCCACAACTGATATATGCGAAGGATGGTATTCCTCTGGATCAGCCGTTCTGGGCCGACACAGTAAACATCGCTCCTGGCGAACGGTATTCGGCCATCTTCTTTGCGGCCGATCCCGGAACCTGGGTCTGGCATTGCCACATCCTTACCCACGTCGAGCGCGAGACCGGCATGTTCGGCATGGTTACGGCACTGATTGTAAATCCAACTGAAGGGTATGTCGCCCCCGAAACCGAACCTGGACGTTGGGTCCTTGCCGGCGACCACGGCCTGTAACCACGTCTCAAGGTTTCTTCGTCAGCCATTTCTCGGTGGCTAACCCTGGGGGCAGCGGTTAGCCACCGCAAGCGAAAGGTTCCGCCAGCTAACGCTGACGGGACCTTTCTGCTTTTCCTAGGCTATTTTGCCGGTAGCCACAAGACTTCTAAATCGGTGACGAGCTCCGAAATTGCTTCATCGATGATCACCTCGGGATCATTCTTGACCAAGACTCTTAACTCGTTAATTCGAGCCGTTTGCAGTGCAAAGTTCTGCGTATCAACGTCCCAGCTTCCAATACGGGAGTGTTCCAAACCGGCCGATATGACGCCCCAATTTACTGTTTGCGAATAGCGGCTATCCAGCTGCGCCAGATATTCGTCTTGTAACTCGACCCGAGCGGGCATGGTGGCATAAATATCTGCCAGTTCGGCCGCCAAGGTCGTTTCAAGTTCGACCAGAACCTGGAAAGCGGCTTCAGGATTGGCCGCTTCGGCGTGGACATGGAGGCTCTCTATCCGAACAGGAGAACGTGAAATTCCGTCGTAAGTTGGCACGATCCCGAGATCCCAAAACGTGCCGCCGTCAATGCAACATACGTACCAAAGTTGGGTGTTTGTCATTGCTATACGCCCAGATGCGAACGGGTTCCCGCCCAGCGAAGCGGCGAGTTCCTCGACCCCATCGGGCACAAAGCCGATGGTGTGAATTGCTTGTTGATACCAGCGCAAGGCCTCGCCCCAAGAAGACGGCACGACAGCTGAGTCGCTGACTCGTTCAATCTCTGCGCCACCAAACGATGCCCCGAGTATTCCTGGCTGCTCAATCCATTGATTGCTATATCCCCATTGGACCGTGTCGTCTTTGTCGAACTCGGCATCGACCGCCGTGCGACCAGCCGAATCTAACGTTAGTAACGAGCCAATTTCGACCAGCTTGGCAAAGTCCCATAACCCTTCGTAAGGCGTTCCTGGCCCGTAGATCGCTGTGCCATTGGGCGCGTACTCGGTCGGAGGGTAAGGAAGACCCGCAGCATCGAATAGTTCCGTATTCACAAAAATTGCCGAAGGGTAAACCGAAAACGGGAGGCCTCTCAACGAGCCTTCCTCGTCACGTAATGAAGCAAGGAGAACATCGCCGAACATTTGTTGATCAAAACTCTCTGCCACAATGAACTCGTCCAAGGCAAGAAAGTCGCTTCCTGTCGCATACGCACTGGAACGACCCATTGGACCGACAATGTCTGGTGCGTTTCCCTCGGCCACCCGTTTCGCTAGGTCGGCCTCTGCCTCGCCAATTGCCGCGAACGTAACGACCAATTCAATCGCGTCTTGGTGTTGGTTATAACCGTCGACCAACACCTGTACTCGTTCCTCTTGTGCTTGCGTGGAGCTGAAGCCGACACCAACGAACCATTGCACCTCAATTGTCTCGGCCGTGGTTTCGCCGAGAGCATCCTGAGGGCCATCATTGGGCGTGGGGGTGGCCTGTTCCGTGTGTTCCGCGTCGATGACATCTGCACCATCCTCCAACCTAGGAGTGGTGGCCGTAGTGCACGCGGTGACTACGACCGCCACCACAACGAAGGACAACCAGTCAACAAACGGGGATCTCAAACGCATCGTAAAGTCACAATAGCTCTGGCTGAAAAACCAGCCGCGCCGCCCCGATCAATCCGGCATGATTTCCAAGATCGGCTGCTCGCGTCGACATCCCCGCCAAAAAGTCCATAGTGGCGTAGGTCGTCACGTGCTGACGGACCAATGGGAGAAAAACATCGGTCGCCTGGAGAACACCGCCGCCTAACACCGCAACCCGCAAGTCGAAAGCCGCTCCGGTCGAAGCGATCAGGGCCGCTGTGGCCTTCGCTCCGGTGTGCACCGCATTCGTCGCCGCCACGTTTCCCTGGCGAACCGCCTCAAACAGGGCAACTCCGTCGCGTGTAGCGCCGCCGTCCCAACCAGCGGTAAGGGCGTTGCTGACCATGGCCCGGCCACTGGCGTACATCTCCACACAGCCCCGACCACCGCAGACACAACTCCTCCCATTGAAATCGACCACGACATGGCCTAAGTGCGCGGCGTTTCCTGTTCGCCCAGTCACAATTTTGCCTTGCGATATGACTCCACCGCCAACACCGGTAGAAACGACCAATACCACCGCATCATTAACATCGCTGGCTGCCCCAACCCAGTGTTCGCCTACCGCTGCGGCTATCCCATCACCAATGAGCGAAACCTCCAGACCTGTCAAATTTCGCAGCTGATTTGCCAACGGGTACTTACGCCACGACCCAATATTGAGCGGGCTTACGGTTCCCTCGCGACTGTTCATCGGACCGGCGGAACACACACCAATTCCGCATGCGTCCTTAAAGTCATCACTGGAAACGAGATCTGCGACTGCGGCCCAGACTTGGTCAGCCGTTCCCTGTGGGGTTGCAACTTGTCGATGTTTCGTGAGCCTCCCGAGGCTGTCCACCAACGCTGCGGCGATCTTCGAACCGCCGATATCGATGGCCAACGCTTCGCCGCCTGAGTCGGTCAATAATAGGTCAGCCATCAGCTACCTTTCCGACATTTGTCTACGGAACGCATGGCTGGAGTATCGCGCTCCGGTCGACGGGCGCCAACCTAAGGGCTGAGGTGGTTGCGGCCCGGGCTACCTAGAGTGCACATCCACAGACGAATCCATAGGCCACGCGGCTCTTCCTCTGCCTCCAACCGATGCACCATCAATCCACGAAGATAACCGACTACCTCTTGTCGACACCCTCGCCGAACACCGACCTCGCGCCCAAACTCAGTGTCAAGCGAGCCCTGGCCTCACTCGCTGACGCGTCCGGAAATCGGCATTGGTTGAGCTTTACCAATCCCGTAACCACCATTACGGCATGGCACCTCGACCACGTACGCTCTGCTTTGCAAGAGGTCGAATCCATGGTTCAGGGCGGACTTTGGGCCGTCGGCGTTGTTAGCTACGATGCCGCCCCGGCGTTCGATCATGCGTTGGCCGCTCGCTCAAGCTCTGAACAACCGATGCTCGCCTTTGGCTTGTTTGCCGACGCCGACCCTGATTCCGGTGACGACGGAGGTGAATTCACTGCGTCAGGATGGAACCCGACGGTTGATCAACGAAGCTACGAGACCAACGTTCGCGATATCAAGCACCACATCGCTCGCGGAGATACGTACCAAGTCAACCTCACCCATCAACTCAAGGGTCATTTCGTCGGCGACCCGCTCGCGCTTTTTCGTTCCATGACCCGTTCACAAGGCGCCGATCATTGTGTGTACCTCGACATGGGCGACGTCGCCATGTGCTCAGCATCGCCAGAACTGTTTTTTGCGTATCGACCTTCCAACGATGGCGCAACGATTTCGTCGAAGCCGATGAAGGGAACTCGTCCCCGAGGCGATGACCCCGACACCGATCGTGCCTTGTTGCATGATCTGGCAACCAGCCCGAAGGATCGGGCCGAGAACACCATGATCGTCGACATGATGCGAAACGATTTCGGGCGCATTGCCAAAGTCGGAAGCGTTTCTGTCTCAACCATTCACGCGATTGAGAGCTACCCCACCGTCCACCAGATGACATCAACGGTTACTGCGACCACAGGCGCAAACGTGACGGAAGTTTTCGACGCCTGTTTTCCGGCTGCTTCAATAACTGGTGCCCCGAAGGTGCGCACGACTGAACTCATCGCCGAACTTGAGCCCGAACCTCGTGGCGTGTACTGCGGCGCAGCTGGTGTGATGAGTCCACATGGCCCAGCCGAGTTCAATGTCGCCATTCGCACCGCTTGGGTCGATCGACATGCCCGAACAGCTACCTACGGTGTCGGCGGCGGAATAATTTGGGATTCGGACCCGACAGACGAATGGGAAGAAACACAGGTCAAGGCGCGGGTTCTCCAATCAGCACCCGGCAAATTCGACCTCATTGAAACTATGCGATTCAGCCCAACCACCGGCATTTTTCTTCTGCATCGCCACATGGACCGCCTCGCCAACTCGGCGCAACGATTTGGCTTTGTATGCGACATTCACGCGATTGGCCAACACCTTCAAACACTAACTTTCGATACTCTGCACCGAATCCGTCTTGCGCTTCATCCCGATGGCTCGTTTTCCGTCACCACCGAAGCGTTCACGAAGTCCGAGGACACCTGGGCTGTGCCTATCGATTTTCAACCGACGGATCCCGATCCAGTCTTCCGAGGCCACAAGACTACGATTCGTGATGTCTTCGCGGAGGCACGGGCGCGGCATCCAGGTGCCCTCGATGTCATCCTGCACAACAGCAACGACGAAATCACCGAGACCACGATTGGGAACATCGTCATCCTGGCCAGCGGCAAATTCTTGACACCTCCTTCGACCAGTGACCTACTTCCGGGCGTTTTCCGCTCTGAGCTTCTCACTCAAAAACGAATTATCGAGCATTCCATGTCGGTCGATGATCTACGCCACGCAGACGAGGTTTGGATGATCAATTCCCTTAGGGGCTGGACACGCCTCACGATTGCTGACTAGCACCGGCATGAACGCGCCAATGGGGTGGACGAGCACCCCCAGAAACGACATCGCAGGAATGGCATCCTCAGGACATATGGCTCCGATTAAACAACTCGACACGGTAAGCGCCATGCTTAAGCGATGGCTGTAGACGACGTGAGCAACGACGACCCCCCACTCGCTCCACCACCAGTCATCCCGCGTGGGGTATGGCTCCTACTGGGTGCCAAACTCCTGATCACAATCGCCACCCTGAGCATGACGACCATCCTGGGAAAGCAAGTCTGGGATATCAGCCATAACGAACTTGACCTGGGCTTTTTGGGGTTGGCCGAGTTCCTTCCCACTGCTCTTCTCTCACCGATCACCGGATCAATCGCTGATCGACGTGACCGACGGATGGTTTCGGCCGTTGGGTTGGCCGCCTCTGCTGCGGTTGCCTTTGGACTTTGGGCTTACGCAGGGACCGACCAACCTCGTCTGTGGCCCATTTACTGCCTGGTCATAGTCTTCGGAGCCGCCCGGGCCCTCATTGCCCCGGCCATACGCGCGTTGCCTGTCGATCTTTCCCCCCGAGCATTGATCACCCGAGTTGTAGCGCTGAGTTCCGTTACTTGGCAGATCGGGGTCATCGTTGGCCCTGTAGTTGCCGGGTTCTTGTTCGTAGCTAGCGAGCCTGCGCCCTATTTGTTCTCGGGCGTATTACTCGTCGTGTCTGCTATCACGTTGACGTTTGTGCCGGCGTCAAAAGTCGCTCGACTTACCAGCGCTCCGGGTTTGCGGTCGGCGATACGCGACGCATCGGAGGGGCTGACATTCATTCGCCAAACCCCTGTCTTGTTTGGCGCTATTTCGCTCGACCTATTTGCCGTCCTGTTTGGCGGTGCGGTTGCCCTCCTCCCCGCAATTGCTGAGGAGCGTTTGGGGGTTGGGGCAATTGGCCTTGGATGGCTCCGTGCCGCCACTGGCATTGGTGCGGGAGTCGTGTCGGTCGCCTTGGCCGCTCGCCCCCTTTCTCGACATGTCGGCCACAAACTGCTGATCATGGTGGCCCTCTTTGGCGCGGCGACGTTGGTACTAGGCCTTACCCGGTCCTTCGCTGTGGCCTTCGTAGCTCTGCTGGTACTCAGCGGAGCAGATGCCGTCAGCATATTCATCCGGTCCACCATCGTTCCCCTCGCAACGCCGGACAATATGCGGGGTCGAGTGCTAGCAACAGAGAATGTCTTCATTGGCGCGTCAAACGAACTTGGTGCGTTCGAATCGGGTGTCACCGGTAGTCTTTTTGGACTGGTCGGGGCCATCATGATCGGCGGATTCGGCACGCTGGCTGTCGTTGGCCTCTGGGCCGTCTTCTTCCCCAAACTGCGTAAAATTGATCGCTTCAGTGAACTCCATCCGGACGATCATTGACGGCGATCAAAAGCATCCCTAACAAATTTGCCAATGTCTCCCCAGATACCAAGGTCTTCCTAAACCCGGTGTTTTCCTAAATACATCTGGAAGGAGCGACGACATCGCGTTCCATCAGTACGCTTGCCCCCATGGTTTCCGCCCATCAGGCTCGACCGGTAAAGGCCGAGCACATCGAAAAGACCTTCGATGAGAGCCCCGTTTTGCGCGATGTTTCTCTCACCATTGGTGCCGGTGAAATCTACTCTCTGCTTGGACCCTCTGGATGTGGCAAAACCACGCTATTGCGCATTTTGGCGGGCCTCGAGTCACCCGATCAGGGCAAAGTAACGATCGGCGATCAGGTAGTTGCTGGCCCCGGCCAGTTTGTGGTTCCCGAGAAGCGAGGTGTTGGCCTTGTCTTTCAGGACTGGGCTCTCTTTCCCCATATGTCCGTCGCGAAGAATGTCGGCTATGGGCTCCATGGCGAAGGCGCTCAACGCATCGACCAAACCTTGGACATGGTCGGCCTCTCCGGATTTGGCGATCGCTCGCCGTCCACATTGTCGGGCGGTCAAAAGCAGCGTGTTGCACTAGCCCGGGCCTTAGCACCTCGCCCATCGGTGTTATTGCTCGACGAGCCGTTCTCCAACCTGGACACCACGCTCCGGGTGTCGATCCGCACCGAAGTTCACGCCCTCTTGCACGAACTCGGCATTACCAGTGTGTTCGTTACCCATGACCAAGACGAAGCATTCGTCGTCGGCGATCAGGTAGCGGTGATGCATCAGGGCAGAATCGAACAGGTCGCTACTCCGCATGACCTGTACCGCGAGCCTGCCTCACCGTGGGTTGCCTCCTTTGTTGGCGATGTCAATCTGATCCCCGGTGTCGCTAGTGGCACCTCTGCTACTACTGGGTTTGGCACCATTGCGTTAAGTAAGCCTGCCAGCGGGGATGTTCAGGTAGCCGTGCGCCCGGAGCAACTCCACGCTGCTCTCGGCGGGCCACACCGGATTGCGCTCGTCGAGTACTACGGCCACGACACGGTGTTGTTGGTCGACACCACTCATCACAATACGGTCCGGGTTCGCGTTGGTCCTGGGCAAGCGTTTGCTCACGATGACCTTGTCACTCTCGAATACCGCGGCGAACCTACTGTGGCGTTTCCGGCCCCACCGCCACTTGTCGACTGAGCTCTTCTACGTGGCGTTTACCAATATGCGGGTGGCGGCAAATTCGCCGACTCCCACGGTTTGTCCCTCAATGTCAATGGTGGCCGTGCCATCAGGCGACAAGGCCGTGATAGTCCCTGAATTCCCGGGAATAATGCACGATGACTCAAGGTAATCGAGCATGCCGGGCCGAAACTCGAGTTCTTCGGTAATGCGCTCGACGACGAAGGTCGCTCCTGCACTTAGCGCCGAAAGTACTTGCGACGACGACGGAGTCTGATAGCCCGACCCCGGAATGGGGTTTCCATGAGGACAGGTGCCAGGATCGTCGAGAACCTTCACAAGTGCGTCTTCGACCACGGGGGAAATGACGTGCTCCCATTTGCCCGCTTCGTGATGGGCGTCGGCCCAGGACAAACCGAGCACTTCGGTGAGAAATACCTCGGCCAACCGATGTCGTCGAACCACCGTGGTGGCAAGATTTAGGCCATCAGCAGTCAAGCTGATAGCGCTCCCGTCTATGTCGATGAGCCCCTCGCGTTCGAGTCGCCGTACCATTTCGGAAACGGCGGGGCGAGATACCTCGAGCCGTTCGGCCATACGAGCCTGAATAACGTTGACATCGTCTTCGGCAAGCTCGTAAATCGTTTCGCAATATTCTTCGAAGGCCGGGTGATATTCGGGGGTCTCATAAGCCATAGACGCCATGTTAGGCGCGACTAACCAAACATGTAGCTTCGAAAGTGGGCTACGACCGGCTGGGCGTGCGTTGAAAGTATTGTCGCAATACTCGATTCCACCTGTTCGCGGGTAGTTCCGGGTGCAGCACGGCAAGCCCAACGCCGAACTTGCTAAACGTGTCTGGACGGTGACCGTAATCCCACAGCAGGCGGTCGATCGCACTGCGACTACCAACGGTCTTGGTTTCAACAATTGCGTAGTCGTGGAGAGCAGCGGTGCCGCCCGGCGGATTCGTGAACGAGAGCCCTACGTCGACGGTCGCTCTGACCGGTTCGTTACCCAGCACCAACGTCGTCCGTTGGTAATTGGTTTGAAGAACGGGCTCCAAGTTCTCTGCTTCGCTACCAACCTCGGCCGAATTTCGCACAAACGACCGCCCTAGTTCCGTCAGGGCCAACCGATCCTCGATGGCATATTCCATACGGTTCTTCACTGTTTCGCCTCGCCCATTGCGGGTCTTTACCTCGAGGAAACAAGTGTCAGAGTCAAGGTAGCTCCGCGTGCGTACCTTGTATCCGTGGGATCGCTCGCGCACTGCGGCGAGATAACTTGCTCGTTCAGGTGTGTCGAAATAGTGCGACTCGTAGGCAAAATTAGCCAAACCATTGATCCGCAGTACCCGAGCGTCGCTTGCGATCTCTGTGGCAAGAATGCCTAACAGCCCCACCGGGACAACGTACTTACGGTCCTGCCTAGTCTGCAGCTCAGCAGCGGCATTGAGTTCGCGCAACGAGATCGACTCAAACATGTCGTCAATCGTCATGTTTGCTACTCGTCAGGGGAAGCTTGCGATGCCGCATTGAGTTGATAGCGGACCTCGACACTCGTGGTGTCGCGAACGAAGTCGGTACGTCGAATAAGGACACGGTGCACTTCGGCCCCAAGCAGCGCTTCAAGGCGATCCTTTAGTAGTTGCTCGTCGGAGTAAGCCTGATCGAGTGTGATGTTCTGGCGACGATAGCGAGAAAATAGCCGCGGGTGATCGCCAATAAACAATCCGACCAACACGGCCACCATTAACCCAGGGGCAAGCCATTCGTCGACCGTGCGGATGCCTCCCAGCAGGCCAAGACTCAGGGCGGCGAAGTAGTAGGCAACCTCTTGAT
Source organism: uncultured Acidimicrobiia bacterium (assembly GCA_964196475.1). Taxonomy (GTDB): domain Bacteria; phylum Actinomycetota; class Acidimicrobiia; order Acidimicrobiales; family JAHEJN01; genus CAWKZT01. The sequence goes on along the minus strand of CAXMUI010000256.1, from coordinate 12,263 downwards.
GACCAAGCTCAGCGGAACGCAATCTGATAATTGACAAGACGCCAAAAAGCCCGAGGCCGAGTCCGGCGCTTACTTCGGCGGACCCAAGTACTTCACTCACCGAAAGTACGCCAATGCCTAGCCCGAGGTAGGCCACCAGCATGTCACGACGTCGATGTCGTGGAAAATACAGGCCAAACACCAACACAAAAATGGCGACAATGGCAAACAAAAAGACAAGTTGTTGGGACACATGAACTCCTAGCGATTAACAGTGTGTCACGTGTATCGGCGCTTCCTCAGGGACCCCCGTGAACTCCCCACGACCCCCCGCAGAGCATGTACCGCCAGCCAGTAGCAGTACAGACCAATTTGGTTGTCCGGTAATCTACCCGCCATAGTTTTTCAATGAACACTCTTGCCACTGTGTTGCTGGTCTTGACCGGGGTCGTTGCCGTGACGGATTGGATCGTCGTTGCCCGCGACCACGGCAAAGCCGAATTGATTACCAAGCCACTCACCCTCATCCTGCTGATCTCGTTGGTTCAGGCCATCGACCCGTTCTCGAATTCCATGCGCTGGTGGTTCTTCGCTGGACTGTGCTTCTCGCTGGTTGGCGACATCGCCCTATTGCCGAAATTCAACGCATTCATCACCGGGTTGAGCGCCTTTTTGATTGCGCATCTTGCCTACATCGTTGGCCTGGCAAGTCAAGCCGAAACCGCGTCGCTGGCGGTAATCGGTGTTGGCGCAGTTCTTCTAGCGTTCGGGTTCTACGGACGCAGAATCATGGCGGACGTTCCTGGCGAAATGTTGCTACCTGTTATCGCGTATTTTGCTGTGCTGTCCGCCATGGTCATTTTTGCGTTCGTTACCGGCCTTTGTTTTTTGGCCATCGGTGCGGTCTTGTTCTTCGCCTCTGACTCCTTGCTTGGATGGGGCAAGTTTGTGCGCCCAGCACCTGGTGGCCGAGTCGCGGTGCACATCACGTACCACCTTGCTCAAACAGCCCTCGTTCTTGGGTTGATCTGAGGACCATTTCTCCATAACCCGCAGCGTCGTGGCATGCTTTGGCCATGAACAGCAACACGCCTCGTACCATTGCCCTCACCCGCGAATCCATTGGTGTCTATGTGGCCACCAATGGTGATGGCGTAAAGCTGCGTCTCGGCACGGCCAAGGACGTCTTTAGTCCCGTGGACTTGTTGCTGGCGTCCCTTGCTGGCTGTTCGTCGATCGATGTTGACATCATGACCAGTCGACGAGCCGAGCCTGTCGGTTTTGATGTTGTCGCCGGAGCCGATTACCACAAGGATGACACTGGCAACGTTCTAAAGAACCTCAGCCTCACGTTTGATCTCACGTTCCCGGATGGACCCGATGGCGACAAGGCTCGCGACCGAGTGGCCAGTGCCGTGCAACATTCCCATGACAAATCGTGCACGGTGTCCCGCACAATCGAGGCCAACTCAAAGGTCTCGGCCCACATTGTCGGGAGCGACGACTAGCCCTCAACTCTAAGTCAGTCAAACAACTAGATTAGCCAACATGTTCTCCTTCGATCCCCCTGAGTCCAGTCCGCAATACCCCAGCAGAGAATACGACCGCTTGGGTGCCGACGCATGGTCCGATCGAGAACTTGCTGCTCACGTAATCGAAACGGTGCGTCAACCCCGGCAAGCGGACACCGATAGTTTTCTGCTCCACTCCCCTCTTGAGGTGTTGGCTCGATTTCAGCTGTTGAGCCATCTTGAGGGGGTCATGCTGGAGGCCGCCCGCGTTCGCCTTCTCGCGGTGGCCACCCAGATGACCCAGTACGGGCCGGCTATCGCTTCACCTCGCACCAATCCGATACCGACCACGGCTGCCCGCGACCTCCTTGCGTCGCTCAAAGCGGCCGTCATTCGCGGCGATCTTGATGCCATAGACCAAGCCATGCTGGAAGTCGGACACGACATCACCACAGACGTCTTGGTGACAGGAGCCATCGACTTCGTTGCGCCATTCACGTCGGCGGCGGGGCATGCTCCCATTTTTCTCAATCTCGCGCTGGGCTCCGGAATTGGGGCAGCCAGCCTTCCCATGCTCCGTCCACTATTCCGGGAGTTGGCACGGAATCCAGATTGGCGCATCGGCTGGATCGATTCCGTAAAATCTCGTCAGACAAATGCTCCTCTGTTCGGCGCACTGGCAAGTACTCCGCTGCTTGGAATGCCAGGTAGTGGATTCATTCACCCCGTGTTGCATCAGGTCGATCCGGAACCTGCCCGCGGTTTGCTGGCATCAATCGACCTGCATGACCATCATGGCGCGAGCCAAGCCATCACTCGGGCGGCGGCATTGTCAATGCTCACCGAAACTACCGAACACGCGCCTTACGGTTGGAGCCATTGCCTGACTATGCCCCAAGCGCTCTGCCGGTTGGTCCACTACTCTACAGATCCGCAACGACTCCTTGCTATCGCCGCCACGCATATCGTTGGCTTCCGCGCCGCCTTCGCAACTAGGCCGCTATCCGCAACCTACGATCCCCCGAAACCCTCAACCCCGTGGAAACAAGCGCTCGACGAAGACCCCGATTTAGCCGCCCAAGCCGTGTGGCATTCCACAGATTCCGTCGAGCAAATCATCCACGAGTTGGCCCGTCGTGCCGCAACAAATCACGACACGCACCTGGTTAAGTACACCGTTGCTTGTTTCGATGCCACTGTCGATGATCCCGATGCCGGGCGCCTGTATCTGGCGGCCGCTGCCAAACTCTCGGCCTGGTGGACAATTGCCGACCGGCAGATGTGAACCCGCGTTACGTGACAAGATTCTGCGGTGAATTACCTTAATCTGGTCACCATCATTGTCGAGGACTACGACCCCGCCATCGAGTTCTTCACCGACGTACTTGGCTTCGAATTAAGTGAGGATGCACCTTCGTTGAGCGACGATGGCCGCCCTAAACGATGGGTGGTCGTCCGACCTCGAGGGGCTGAAACCGGCATATTGTTGGCCCAGGCCGATGGGCCCTCGCAGGCCGCAGCGATTGGTACCCAAATGGCCGGACGGGTCGGGTTCTTCTTAAGAGTCGATGACTTCTCTAAGGCGTACGACCGAATGAACGCCGCCGGTGTCGAGTTCCTTGGTCAGCCTCGCGTCGAAACATACGGACAGGTCGTGGTGTTCATCGATATTGCAGGGAACCGTTGGGATCTTCTCGGGTCACCAACGACAAGCTGAGTATTCGTTCGATATCATACGTATGTATGAATATGGATCAACGGCGATCAACAGATGCCGGCGCCTCTCGAGCGGCCGATCGCCTCGTTGCCGCCGCCCAACACATTGTGCGCCATCGCGGTGCGGCCGCCGCCACGTCAAGAGCGATTGCCGACCAGGCCGGCGAAAATCTGGCTGGGATCACCTACTACTTTGGTTCCAAAGAGTCCTTACTAAATGAAACGTTCGTTCGCACGGCACGCGAGTTACTTGCTCCCGCCATCGACGCACTCACCAGCGACCTCGATCCAATTCAGAAACTGGCTTCATCGATTACTGCTCTCCAAGCAATCTTGGCCAGCAATCACGATCTCGTTCCCGGCTATGTCCAGGCGCTGGCCGCGGCCACCCATTCCGATGACGTGGGCCAAGAACTGCGCCGCCTAAATCACGAACTCCAGGCGACGCTGGCCAACGAACTTTGCGAACAACGGTCGCTCGGCCACATTCCCGAATGGATCAATCCCGACGCCATGGCCGCGCTCCTCTTAGCCGTAGGCAATGGTGTCGCGGTGTCGGCGGCCGTTGACCCCGACCACACTCCGACGGCAGAAATTGCTAGCCAGTTCGCCGCCCTACTGCTTGCCGTACACACGTCATCCAACAACGAGGAAAGATAGTTATGCGTATCGCAGTCACCGGTTCGACCGGATTCATTGGTTCAGCATTGATGCATAAACTAGATCAAACAGGCCACTCCCCGGTCGGCATTGTCCGGGGCAATGGGCCGGGCATCCAATGGGACCCTGCCGCAGGAACAATCGACAAAGCCGCTCTCGAAGGGATCGACGCAGTCGTCCATTTGGCGGGCGAAAGTGTCGGAAACAAACGGTGGTCCACTGCCCAGAAGAGCCAAATTCTTCGCAGCCGTGTTGAAGGAACAACATTGCTGGCTACGACGCTCGCTCAACTTGAGCGACCGCCGAGAATACTGCTCAGCGCGTCAGCAATTGGCTACTACGGCGACCGCGGCGATCAGGAACTCACCGAACGTGATCATGCTGGCTCAGATTTTTTGGCCAACGTGTGTGTGGAGTGGGAGGGCAGTACCAGAGCGGCATCCGCCGCGGGTATGACCGTAACCCACGTGCGCACCGGCTTGGTCTTAGACCGTAAAAGTGGGGGCCTCAACAAGATGCTGCCGCTATTTCGGCTTGGCCTTGGTGGGCGCTTCGGCAATGGTGAGCAATACATGAGTTGGATCAGCCTCACCGACGAGGTAGCGGCCATCATATGGCTTCTGGAAAATCGCGTCCATGGCCCAGTAAACCTCACTGCTCCGCAGCCAGTAACCAATCGTGTGTTCAGCAAAACCTTGGGCCAGGTCCTTCACCGACCGTCCATCGTGCCAGTTCCAAAGTTCGGACCCCGACTCGCAATCGGGCGCGAGTTGGCCGACGCATTGCTCTTTACGAGCACCCGAGCCTTGCCAGACCAGTTGGCGACATCGGGATACCAGTTCGAACATCCGACGCTCGAATCCGCATTAACACATGTGCTCAAGAGCGAGTAGTCGGCCGCAAGTGACCCCGTAACAACAGCAAGAGCATGCCGTCAGTCGCCGCAACTCAATAGACCGAAGCGATTGGGTTATTCCCTGAGCCATCCACTAAGACGGCGAGTTAACGGTGGCATCAACACCCAGGTCAATAGCGCTATGCCGACGACGTTGCCGAGAAACGTTGCCGGAATCATGGCCAGGTCAGGTAGCGCCCACGCGCTCAGATAGTTGAGTAGCACCACAGTCGGGAATAGCGCTATCAGCACAACTACCGCTTGCTTCCAAAGTTTGGGTTCGACCCCATCGACATGGTCAAACCAGCCCCCGAAGCCGCCAACCACCAACAAGGTACGACCGGTCTCGGTAAGCGCGTCCAAGCGCTCGATCTGGCGACTCCGGACAGGAGAATTGAGCCAACCGTCGAGGCTGGCGCGATCCTCGAATGTCAGCACCGTGACAACCTCGTCCTGCACTCCAGGCACGGCCGCGAATATCTCAACATCGACGAATCCCTTAAAGCTCCGCAGGGCATGTTCGATCTGGTGGTGCAGCGCAAAGTATTCGGTTTCGCGACCTGGCGAAATGCGAGCGGACGACAGCGCACGGATGGCCTTGTCGGGACCAGCGGTCGCTAAGACTTGCTGACGGGGTTCGCCGCGAACCAGATGTTGGGCTTCGTCCATGAGCGCTCGTCGCTGTGGAGAGTCAAGCCACGCCTGTCGGCTCGCGGCATCGACAAATCGATAGACGACTACCCACTCGTCGGGATGAATCGCATCGGGTCGCTGCAAATCAGCATCGATGTGGCCAGGAGACGCATGGGCCGCCGACAGTAGGCGAGTCATCCATGCTTCAAACGCTGCCTCGTGACCGGGTTGCACTTTGCGCGCAACGATTACGGTCGGCGAAAGTCTTGATGCCGATTTCATACATTGACCCTATTCGCTGCACCCCCCAACCCACTTTTTCTCGTTCTCGGTGTAGGAGCACTGCGGAACGCAGTGCTCCTACACCGAGAACGCAAGGGTTAGACAAGGGTTGGGGATTTTAGTCGACCAGGACGGGAGCAAGCCATTTACGCGCTTGCTCCACGCTGATGCCTTTACGGTCTGCGTAGTCTTCGAGTTGATCCTCAAGCACCTTGCGAACACCGAAGTACCGGCTTTCGGGGTGCGAAAAATACAACCCGCTTACCGACGCTGCTGGGGACATCGCAAAGGACTCGGTAAGGGTGACGCCAAGTCGACGCTCGGTTTCGAGCATTGCGAAGATGGTGCCCTTCTCGGTGTGATCGGGACAAGCTGGGTAGCCCGGTGCCGGGCGGATGCCTTGATAGCGCTCGCGGATAAGGTCTTCGCTCGCCAGTTCAGAGTCGGAATACCCCCATAGTGCGGTGCGCACTCGGTGATGGACGTATTCGGCACTTGCTTCAGCAAACCGATCCGCCAAAGCCTTTAGCATGATCGATCGGTAGTCATCATTGGCGGCTTCGAAGGCAGCGCATCGTTCGCTGGTTCCGCCTGCGGTAACCACAAATGCCCCCAAGTAGTCCTTCACCCCGGACTCAATAGGGGCGACGAAGTCCGACAGCGCGTAGTTAGGCCGGTCGCCGGAATGGGCAACTTGCTGTCGAAGCGTGTGGATCCGACCCATTGTTGAAGTTCGTGCGTGGTCGGTGTAGAGCTCAATATCGTCACCGACCGATGCCGCTGGCCAAAAACCAACAAGACCACGAGCCTCGATCCACTCCTCGGCAAGAATTTCGTCGAGCATGCGGCGAGCATCATCAAACAGTTCGGTCGCCGCGCCGCCAACTACCCCATCAGACAAGATCTTCGGGTAACTGCCCACGAGATCCCACGTGCGAAAGAACGGGGTCCAGTCGATGTACTCCGCCAACGTCGCGAGCGACAACGGCTCGAGCATCGACACCCCTACAAACGATGGTTCAGGGGGCAAGTAGTTGGCCCAGTCAATCACGGGTTTGTTCGCCCTAGCTTCCGCCAGGCTCACGACCGCAGTGGGCCGAGCGGCCGCCGCCCGTTCGACGCGAGCGGCCTCATACTCGTCAGCAATTGTTTGCTTGTATTGGGCACTGTTTTCGCCCAACAGTTTCCCGACAACGCCAACGGCACGCGAGGCATCGGGCACATAAATAGTTGCAGCCTCATAGCTGGGCGCGATTTTCACTGCGGTGTGGATTTTGCTCGTCGTTGCTCCACCGATGAGTAGTGGAATACTGAATCCTTCAGTCTGCATGTCGGTTGCGACGCGAACCATTTCTTCCAGACTTGGGGTGATCAGGCCTGATACACCGACGATGTCGGCATCGGCGGCGATGGCCTCGCGCAGGATCGTAGCGGGTGGCACCATCACGCCGAGGTCGATTACCTCATAGTTGTTGCAGCGCAGCACTACCCCGACGATGTTTTTGCCAATGTCATGCACATCGCCTTTGGCGGTCGCCATTACGATGCGACCAGCCGAGCGACCCTTCCCGCCTTCGGCTTCCATAAATGGTTCCAGGTGGGCGACTGCTTTCTTCATGACCCGCGCGCTCTTGACTACCTGGGGGAGAAACATCTTTCCGGCCCCGAATAGGTCGCCAACCACATTCATCCCGTCCATCAGTGGACCTTCGATAACGCGCAGCGACTTGTCGTACTGATGGCGAGCCTCCTCTGCGTCGGCCACCACGAACTCGTCAATGCCGTGTACCAAGGCATGCACGATGCGTTCTTGCACCGTGAGTTCGCGCCAGCTCATGTCATTGGCCGCCGCTTTTGCTGATGACTGCGCACTTGCTGCTACCTCAATGAGGCGGTCGGTGGCATCATCTCGCCGGTTGAACAGCACGTCTTCAATACGTTCACGTAGGTCGGCCGGCACGTCGTCGTAGTTCGGCATGCGCCCGGCGTTAACAATCGCCAACCCCATTCCACGTTGCGTGGCGTGGTAGAGAAACACTGCGTGCATTGCTTCGCGTAGCGCATTGTTACCGCGGAACGAGAAGGAAAGGTTGCTGAGGCCGCCAGAGACCCGCGCATGGGGCAGACGTTTCGTAATTGCTTCGGTCGCGTCAAGGAATGCCAGTCCGTACTCGGCGTGTTCTTCGATTCCTGTCGCTACCGCAAAGATGTTCGGATCGAAAATGATGTCCTCGGGAGCAATACCTACGGTCTCGGTGAGCAGGCCGTATGCCCGCTCGCAGATGGCGATCTTTTTGTCGAAGGTGTCGGCTTGGCCGGTTTCATCGAACGCCATGACTACCACGGCTGCCCCGTAGCGTTGCGCTAGACGGGCCTGGGTTAAGAAGACTTCTTCGCCTTCTTTCAGGCTGATCGAGTTGACGATGGACTTGCCTTGCACGCACCGCAGTCCGGCTTCGATAATCGACCACTTTGAGGAGTCGATCATGATCGGCACCCGACTGATATCGGGTTCGGCCGCGATCATGTGCAGAAAACGAACCATGGCAGCTTCGGAGTCGAGCATGCCTTCATCCATGTTGACGTCGACAATCTGCGCGCCGTTGTCGACCTGATCGCGAGCTACCGAAATGGCAGTCTCGTAGTCGCCGCCAAGGATTAGTTTGGCGAACCGGGCCGAGCCGGTGACATTGGTTCGCTCGCCGATGTTGGCGAGAAGACTGGTCTCGTCGATAACCATTGGTTCGAGTCCGGCCAGACGAGTTGCTACCAGCGGAGTGGGGATGATGCGGGGGCTACGGCCGGCCAGGGTTTCCGCAATGACCCGAATATGTTCAGGTGTTGTCCCGCAACAGCCACCCACAAGGTTGAGCATTCCGTGATCAGAAAAGCTAGACAGAATATCGGCCATCTCTTGGGGCGTCTGGTCGTAATCGCCGAGGTCGTTCGGCAATCCAGCGTTTGGATGGCAGCTCACCGGGATATCGGCGACGCGGGCTAGTTCGTTCAACGGCCCCCGAAGCTCAGCAGCGCCAAATGCACAATTCAGGCCGACAGCCAAAGGCTTAGAGTGCCGGATTGAATACCAAAATGCTTCGATTGTTTGGCCCGACAGCATGCGTCCGCTGAGGTCGGTGGTGGTACCCGAGACGATTACGGGAAGGTCGATTTCATGCTCGTCGCGGTACTCGGTCAGCGCGAATAGGGCAGCCTTAGCATTGAGTGTGTCAAAGATGGTCTCTACCAAGATCAGATCGACACCGCCTTGGACTAGTGCATGAATCGACTCGCCATAGGCCTGGCGTAATTGTTCGAAGGTGACCGCTCGGAACCCAGGGTCGTTCACATCGGGCGACATGCTGGCCGTGTGGTTCGTTGGGCCGAGTGCCCCGGCAACCCAACGGTCGCGGCCGTCTCGTGCGGTTGCGGCATCTGCCGCGTCGCGCGCTATTCGCGCGGCCGACTCGTTGATGTCAGCTACCAGGTGACTAGTGCCGTAGTCAGATTGAGAAATTGCGGTCGCGTTAAACGTGTTGGTGGAGATGATGTCGGCACCAGCGGCAATGAAGTCATCGTGGATTTGACGCACGACATCAGGCCGGCTGATTGACAGGAGGTCGTTGTTGCCAAACAGTTCGATCTCGTGATCAACCAGTGCTTCGGTCCGGAAGTCCTTTTCCGTCAATGGCTGGGCCTGGATGCTTGTGCCCATGGCTCCATCGATAATCACAATCCGGTCATTGATTGCTTGCCGGAGTCGGTCTTGTGGGGTTGTCATGCTACGGCCTTATCTTCAGCGTGTCGGGACTGCAGAACTCGGCAGACGCCGGCGGTCAAGTTCGCCTGGTTCATTACGTAGAAGTGCAGGTCAGTGATGCCCTCTCGCACTAGCCGGTCGCACTGCTCGAGCGTTACCGCAGTTGCCACGGATTGGCGAACGGCAGGATTGTCATCAAGTCCTTCGAAAAGCGGTGGCAACCACGAAGGGACCGAGGTGCCGACGCGGCCCGAAAAATTCAGTGCGCCGGCGACATTGTGAATGGGCATTATTCCTGGCACCAGCGGAACGGAGATTCCGGCCGAATCCACGCGATCTCGAAAGCGTAGGAATGCGTCGGTATCAAAAAAGAACTGTGTGATTGCTCGATCGGCGCCAGCATCAATCTTGGCGACCAGGCTGTCGAGGTCCGCCTCGGCGGAAGCGGCTTTGGGGTGTACTTCTGGGTACGCAGCCACCGACACCTGGAACAGATCGCCATCTGGGCGCTGCCGTATCGCGGCCACAAGTTCGCGGGCGGAACCAAATCCGCTCGCCGTGGCCCCGGCGTCATCTGATGGGTCGCCACGTAAGGCGACCACCTGACGAACACCCCGACTTACATAACTATCGAGCACGTCGTGGGTGTGCTCCTTCGTCTGACCCACGCAAGTGAGGTGCCCGGCTATGGGTGTGTTGAGCGAATCCGACAAGGTTTCGATTGCGCCGAGGGTCCGATCTTGGGTGGACCCACCGGCCCCATAAGTAATGCTGACGAATGTCGGGTCAAAGACCTCGAGTTCGACGGCCGTAGTTACGAGCGCGGTGAGACCGGCAGGCGACTTCGGTGGGAAGAACTCAAAAGAGAACTTGGGGATGGTCATGGGGCATCCTTCCTGTCCGCTACCCACAAGGTGATGGTCAGCGGTCGTTCGGCGATATCGGGCGTTGTCCTGGCTACCAAATGGGTGATGTCCGGATCAGCAAGACCGGCTGATCGGCACCAAGCCGCCATCTCTTCATCGGCAAAACCAAGGCGATGATGGTGATGCTCGGTCCGTAATGCCTCCACCGTGTGGGGGGAGAAATCGACAATGAGGAGTTTCCCGCCTGGGCGCAAAGTTTTCGCGGCGGCCTCGACTGCCGCAGTCGGGTCATCGAGGAAGTGAAGCACATGATGCAGGACCGTGACGTCGAAGGCCGCTGATCCGACACCAGGGTCGTACGCATCGCCAATTCGGACCGCGCAGTTTTCCCAACCGGGTCCTTCGAGGCGATTCCGGGCGATGCTCAACATTTGGCGGCTGATGTCGATGCCTAGACCACGTTGGATGCGTTTACCGAAGACTTCAAGTATCCGGCCGGTGCCCGTGCCAATGTCGAGCATGTCGTTGATAGCCATGCCCTCAACGGCTTGCAACATGGCTTGTTCGATAAGGGAGTCTTGTACGTGCAACGCTCGGATCTGATCCCATTCTGGGGCAATGGCCTCGAAGTAGGCATTGGCTTCGTCGGCACATGCTGCTCGCACCAATGCGAGCCGCGTTGTATCTTCGGCGATGACGTCGCTTTCGAGGTCAAGCAGACTGAGCACGGTGTCCGATAGACCTCGAGCGGTTCCGGAGCGGGGACGCCGAAAGAAGGCCGAGGTGCCTTCGTTGTGCCGTTCGAGAAGGCCGGCCTCGCACAAGATGCGAAGGTCACGACTGACGCGCGGTTGGCTTTGTTCGAGAATGTCACAGATTTGCGTGACGGTTAACTCGTTGCGTCGCAAGACGACGACGATACGCAAGCGCGACTCGTTGCCAAGTGCCTTGAGGCCTTCGAGCAGTTCCGACGAATCCATTACATAAACATATCTTTATATTTGGGTGCGGTGGGGGATTTTTTATGTATACGGCAAATCCGACCCAAATTGACCTGAGTTTCGACGCGCTAGCTACGACCAACCAGCCAATCCCTGGGCCGGCTCGACGTAATCAACATCGAGTGCTTCGGCGACGGCCATTTCGGTGACCTGGCCACCGCAAACGTTCAGACCATTGAGCAGATGCTGGTCACCCAGGAGCGACCCCTTCGGGTCGTTGGCGAGACGAATCACATAAGGCAACGTTGCATTGTTGAGTGCATAGGTAGAAGTTCGGGGGACGCCACCGGGCATGTTGGCTACGCAATAGTGCACGACGTCATCGACCAGGAAAGTAGGGTCTTCGTGGGTAGTGGGGTGCGAAGTTTCGAACGCACCGCCTTGATCGATTGCAACATCCACCATTGCCACGCCGGCGCGCATTTCGCGAACCATTTCGGCGGTCACCAGCTTCGGAGCACGGGCCCCCTTAACCAAAACTGCGCCGATGACCAGATCGGCACGCATGACTGCTTCCTCAAGAGCTCTGGCCGTTGAGTAAACGGTGGTGATGCCTGATCCGAATTGCGTATCGAGACCTTCGAGGACTTCGAGATTGCGGTCGAGCACCGTGACATTGGCACCCATACCAACCGCCATTTGTGAGGCGTTCATGCCAACAACGCCGCCACCGATAATCGTGACGTTGGCAGGGGCGACTCCGGGCACGCCACCGAGAAGCAAGCCGGCTCCCCCGTGCGTGGATTCGAGTGCAGCGGCACCCGCTTGCACCGACATGCGACCGGCAACCTGTGACATCGGCGCTAGCAGCGGCAGATGACCGTGTCCGTCGGTAACCGTTTCGTAGGCAATACACATCGCTCCGCTCGCGATGAGGTCATTGGCCTGATCAGCATCGGGCGCAAGATGGAGGTAGGTAAACAAGACGTGATCATCACGAAGCATGGCCCGCTCTTGCGCCTG
>CAXMUI010000255.1:0-3965 GCA_964196475.1 uncultured Acidimicrobiia bacterium | reverse complement strand
TTCATTCGTCTACTGAACCGCGAAGAAGTTCCTGACAAAGGTCAAATTTTTGTCGCCGGAAAAGACATTGGTGAACTCAACAGCTGGAAAGTGCCGTATCTCCGGCGCAATATCGGCTATATCTTTCAAGACTTCAAACTGCTCGAAAATAAGACGGTGGCGCAAAATGTGGCGTTCGCACTCGAGGTAATTGGTCGCCCTCGTCACGTAGTGAAGACGCAGGTTCCGGCCATTTTAGAACTTGTTGGGCTCAGTAAGAAAATGAACAATCTTCCTAACGAGCTTTCGGGTGGCGAACAGCAGCGAGTTTCCATCGCCCGCGCCTTTGTAAATCGGCCCCTTATTTTGTTGGCCGACGAGCCAACCGGAAATCTCGATCCAGCGACATCGGTAGGCATCATGCGTCTGCTTGATCGGATTAACCGAACCGGAACCACCGTAGTGATGGCAACGCATGACAGAGGAATTGTCGACACCATGCGTCGCCGGGTCGTAGAGCTTGACCGTGGCGTAATCGTGCGCGACCAAGCCCGAGGGGTTTACCAGTAGCTATGGCAATGAAAATCGATTACGTCTTCCGGGAGACCGGATCAAATATCCGACGCAACATCACGCTTACTATCGCGACGGTTGTCACCGTAGCGATTGCTTTGGCGCTGTTCGGGATTGCTCTCCTGGTCCGGCAGGGAGTCGACAACGCCACCGCCCGATGGGAAGGTGGCATCGAGTTTGTGGTGTTCATGAACGTCGAATCCTCAAATGCTCAGCTGCAGGCAGTGGCCGACTCGTTAGATCAAAGTCCGGAGATCGAACGTACGGTGTTCTTCGACAAAGACGCGGCTTACATCGAGTTTCGTGAACTGTTCTCCGGGAGTCCGGAGATTCTCGAGACCGTTACCGCCGAGGATCTTCCCCCTTCATTTCGTGTCGTACCTGTCGACACCAACGCAGATGCTGTAGAGCAGTTGGCCTCCCGTTTTGAGGCGAGCCCCGGCGTACGCGAGGTCGTCTCGGCCCAGGAAACAATCCGTAACATCGAGAAGTTTTCCAACTTCATCAGCCGCTTCGTGTTGTTTGCTGCCGTTGCTTTGTTGTTGGCCGCGTCGGTGCTTATCTTCAACACCATTCGAATGGCGATGTTTGCCCGTCGAAACGAAATAGAAGTGATGAAACTTGTTGGCGCTACCAACTGGTTCATTCGGGTGCCGTTCATGTTCGAAGGTCTTATTCAGGGACTGCTCGGGGCCGTGGCCGCGGTTGGTGGCATTTTCGTCCTCAACGGCGTGTTCCGTAACAAGGTCGGTGGGCCCAACGGCTTCCAGCTGGTGGACAGTCTTGTAGTGGCGAACGAAGACGTATGGCGCACGAGTTTCTTATTGATGGTAATTGGGGCCCTCGTTGGCACGATTGGCTCGGCTGTCGCTGTATCTAGATTCCTCGACGTCTAGTCCCAAAGTTCGGTGCGGGTTCTTGGCTTAAGATTGGGCCGGTAAACGCCGATGGAATGGTGTGCATCGTCTTTCCTACCTACTGCTTGTTGCCGTTGCAGCATCGTTTCTTGGGCTGAGCGCGTCCGTAGCTGGTGCCCAAGGTGATAGTGGCGCAGCTGAACCAGCCGCAGCCAACACTGAACTTGAGGTGGACGACCGCCTGGCCGAGTTTGAAGCTGATGGTTTAACCGCAGAAGACATCAATCCCTGCGCCGAGTTTGAAGATGCCCCCGAACCATCAGACCTGGTCGAACCCGTAACGGCGCGTCCGCCAGCGTTTACAATGGTAAATGGCCGGTGCATCCCGGTTGTGGAGCTCGCCCGCCTTCTCACCAACTATGAGTGGGCGGTCGCTGAGGAAGCGACGGCGCTTATTGCTTTGCGACAAGCTCTGAAGGTCGTCGACGAACTCCAGATCGAACTTGACCACATTGAGCATGACCTGGGCCTGGCCAAGTTGCGGACCACCGCTGCGGAAGCCGAGGTCCGGTATGCCAACATGCGAGTAACGCTAGCCCAAGAAGAAAGCGCAGCTATTGCAACAGAACTGGCCGAGAATAAAGCGATCCTGCGCGATCAAGCTTTGGCCTTCTATATCACCGGTGGACCATCTCGGGTAGTGGAAGACACCAGTTCGAGCACCGATGACGCCAACGAGGTTGGATCGATTCAGGTTTACGGTGCCGTTATTGTTGAACGTCGCGTACAAATTCTTGAGCACGTGAGTTTGCTCGACCTTCGCGCTCGAAACCTGGCCCATGTTCTGGAGTCAGCGAAGCTTGCTGCTGAAGCCGCCGCAACAAATCGGGTCGCGGCGGAGCGGTTTCATACCGGCGTACGCGACCATCAACGTGAGGTCCTCGATGACGCGATTGAAGCTACTGAAGAACAAGCCGATGTGATCGCGTCGATCCAACGGCGGCGCGACAGTTTTGCTGAACGTCTGGGCTTGACAGCGGCTTCAGGTTCGGAGATTTCGAAGGTGCTGGAACCGCTTGGTGACGGCATCGCATCGTTGGCCGACGTCGAGTTCATGGAGTCACCATTGGAGTTCACTCGTGTGTCGTCGAGCTTTGGCCCCAGGTTGCACCCGATATTTGACGAAGTCCGACTCCACTTGGGTATCGATTTCAGCAGTCCCGCCGGCGCGCCGGTCTTGGCGGCTGCTCCCGGGACGATTGTTGTCGCCGGTGCCCAGGGAGGTTATGGCAATGTGGTTGTTATCGACCACGGAGACGGAATAGCCACCTTGTATGCCCACATGAGCGCCTTTGCATCAAACATTGGCGACGAAGTGGAGACCGGCGACAGGATTGGTTTCGTAGGCTCAACCGGTTTCTCGACCGGTCCACACTTGCACTTTGAACTTCGTCTAAATGGATTGCCAGTGAATGGGCTGTCAGCAGTTGACCTGGACGGAACACAATGGCAGGCAACCGAGACAAAGTTGAATTAGATAGCTCCAGGCGAACTACGCTCGCAGAACCAGCCAGAGTGAATGTCAGGAGCATCAATGCCACAGGAAGTACGCGGAGTAATTGCCCGAGCTAAGGGTGAGCCAGTAAGTGTTGAGACCATCGTTATTCCGGACCCCGGTCCGGGCGAAGTAGTTGTTGACATTCAGGCGTGTGGCGTCTGCCATACCGATCTGCACTATCGCGAGGGTGGCATCAATGACGAGTTTCCCTTCCTCTTGGGCCACGAGGCGGCTGGCATTGTTGAGCTTGTTGGCGAAGGTGTCACCGAGGTAGCGGTGGGGGATTTTGTGATTCTTAACTGGCGGGCGGTGTGTGGCGAATGTCGGTCGTGCCTTCGAGGTCGCCCGCAATATTGTTTTAATACGCACAATGCCACGCAGAAGATGACCCTCCTCGATGGCACCGAGCTTTCTCCGGCGCTCGGAATTGGCGCTTTCTGCGATAAAACGCTCGTGGCAGCTGGCCAAGCCACAAAGGTAAATCCTGAGGCAAAGCCCGAAGCCGCTGGTCTCTTGGGCTGTGGGGTAATGGCTGGTATCGGTGCAGCGATCAATACCGCCGAGGTCGGTCGGGGCGACTCGGTGGCAGTGTTTGGTTGTGGTGGTGTTGGCGACGCGGCGATTGAGGGATCACGAATTGCCGGAGCTCATACGATCATTGCGGTTGACCTTGACGATCAGAAGCTCGAATGGGCCAAAGGCTTCGGGGCCACCCACACAATCAATGCGAGCAATGAAGATCCTGTTAAGCGCATTAAGGAAATCACGGGTGGTAATGGCGCCGATGTGGTCATTGAAGCCATCGGACTTCCCAGTGTGTACAAGCAGGCGTTTGAGGCACGCGACCTGGCAGGCACTGTTGTGTTGGTTGGCGTTCCCAACCCGGAGCACAAGATCGAACTGCCGTTCATCGAGGTGTTCGGGCGGGGGGGAGCACTGAAGTCGTCTTGGTACGGCGATTGCCTACCCAGCCGCGATTTCCCAATGCTTATTGATCT
>CAXMUI010000254.1:0-4083 GCA_964196475.1 uncultured Acidimicrobiia bacterium | reverse complement strand
TTCTCCCTGGTCATAGCCGATGATGGTCACGTCATCGGTGTTCGCGATCCACAAGGCTTCCGCCCTCTCTGCCTGGGTCGCATTGAGAATGGTTGGGTATTGGCATCGGAGAGCCCTGCTCTCGACACGGTCGGGGCTACTTTTGTCCGCGAAGTCGAACCAGGCGAGATGGTGGTCATCGATGCGTCAGGTGTTCGCAGTATTCGCCCCTTTGACGAGTCAGTCATCGACCCCAAGCTGTGCCTATTCGAGTTCGTATATTTTGCTCGTCCCGATACCACCCTTTATGGACAAGGTGTGCACGGAGCTCGCGTTCGTATGGGAGCACAGCTTGCCCAGCAGGCACCCATGGATGCCGACATGGTGATGGGTGTTCCCGAATCGGGGGTTCCTGCCGCCGAGGGCTACGCCCGCGAAAGTGGCATTCCATTTGGTCATGGGTTGGTCAAGAATCGCTACATCGGACGAACCTTCATTGCCCCAAATCAGCAGCTCAGAGCGCTTGGCGTGCGCATGAAACTTAATCCTCTGCGCGAAAACATTGCGGGTAAAAAGCTGGTGGTGGTGGATGACTCCATTGTTCGGGGCACGACAACCAAGGCCATGGTCGAGATGCTTCGGGCCGCTGGTGCGGCCGAGATTCACATGCGGATTTCTTCGCCGCCGTATCGGTGGCCCTGTTTTTATGGGATGGATGTGGGCACCCGAGGCGAGCTGTTGGCGGCTGACATGACGGTTGCCGAAATCCAAAAGTATCTCGATGTTGATTCGCTCTCATATTTGAATCTGGATCGTTTGCTGACTGCCACTGGTGCGGTTGGAGCGGGTTTTTGCGATGCGTGCTTGACCGGTAGTTACCCCATCGAAATTCCTGTGGCATTGCGTGAGGCGGCGGCCCTTCCGCCGATCGAGAAGGCTCCCAGCGAGGTTGATGCTCAACGTTCGGCGCTGCCAGCAACCGAGGCCACCCATGGGTGAGACCTATGCCGCTGCGGGCGTCGACATCGAGGCCGGTGATCAGGCCGTCGAGCGAATCAAGGCGCACGTTGAGTCCACGACTCGCCCCGAGGTCATGGGCGGAATCGGCGGATTTGGTGGTCTGTTCGATGTTTCCCAACTTGCCTACGACGAGCCTGTGCTCGTATCGGGCACCGATGGTGTGGGCACCAAGGCCTTAGTGGCTACTGCGGCGAAACGCTACGAAACTATCGGTGTCGACCTTGTCGCTATGTGCGTTGACGATCTCGTGTGCGGGGGAGCAGAGCCACTGTTCTTTCTGGACTACGTATCGGTTGGCAAAGTAGCGCCGAGTCACATCGAAGCCCTGGTCAGCGGCATTGCCGATGGCTGCCGCCAAGTTGGAGCGGCCTTGGTGGGCGGCGAAATTGCGGAGCACCCCGGGGTGATGGACGATGGCGAATTTGACCTTGTCGGCTTTGCCGTCGGGGTAGTCGAGCGTCGTAATGTATTGCGTGCCAAGTCGGCCAAAGCAGGCGATGTTCTTATTGGTCTAGCGTCGCCGGGTCTCCGCTCTAACGGTTACTCGCTGGCTCGCCGCTTGTTTTTCGATGTGGCGGGTCGGTCGCTCGATGATGCGGCCTGGGACGGGTCAGCTACCAGCGTTGCCGATGAACTTCTGCTGCCCTCGGTTCTTTACACCCCAGGTGTCCTGGCGTTGCAAGAGCACGTCATGGTTAATGCTGTTGCCCACATTACCGGCGGTGGCATACCGGGTAATTTGCCTCGGTCCCTGCCCCGCGATGTCGATGCTCTTGTGCAACGGTCATCGTGGTCGCCGCCTCCAATATTTGGCGAAATGCAACGCATCGGCAATGTTTCCACTAGCGAGATGGACAAAGTGTTCAACATGGGTGCCGGGATGATTATCGCTGTTGCCCCTGCCGACGTACCGGCCGCGATTGGGTCGTTGGGGGCAAATGGGCATGCCCCTTGGCAACTTGGGGAACTCATACCTGGAAACGGGAAAGTTACTTATGTCTGATGCTCAACCGCTGACCAGCGCTGAACGGCTGCGCGATCACTTACTCGAGTACTCCGTACGACGAGGCGATTTCACGCTCAAGTCTGGTCGTAAAAGCAGTTGGTTTATTGATTCGAAACAAACAGCATGTCGCCCCGAAGGCATCCTGTTGATGGCCGATGTGGCCCTCGACATTATTCCTGAGGAGGCAACTGCAATCGGCGGCCTCACAGTTGGAGCGGATCCGGTGGCCTATGGGGTTGCGGCGGTTGCGGCGACCCGGGGTCGGAACCTCCGCTCGTTCACCATTCGCAAAGAAGCCAAGGACCACGGAATAGCCGGACGTTTGGCTGGCCCGTTGTTGCCGGGCGACAAAGTTGTCATAACCGAAGACACGGTTACCCGCGGTGTGTCGTTGTTCGAGTCTGTTCAGGCGGTCATCGATCTGGGCGGCGAACCAATCCTGATTATGCCGTTGGTCGATCGCGGCGGAACATGCGCGGCCATGGCAGCCGAAGCAGGCATTGCTTACCGTCCACTTGTGACGGCCCCTGATATGGGGTTTGACTACGAAGGTGTTTAGTTTTCTCGGCGGCGGGTTGCGGCGAGAAGGATGATTCCGGCGAATAGCGCAGCGATTCCGGCGATGGTGAGGGGGCCGGTTTCGTTGCCGGTGAAGGCGAGTTCGTCGAGGACTTCAGGGTTGGCGGTGACCCCGGCGTCGGCGGTTGCTTCGGCGGTGACGGTTGCTGAGGCAACGAGTTTGTCTGGGAGCGGTAGCTCCGGTGTGGTGCCGGTGGCGGTCCAGGTGACAGTGGTGGTGACGTCGCCGGTTACTGCGGTTGATGATGTGGCGCCGAGAGCAACTGAGGTGACGGAGTCGCCGGGGGCGAGGTCGTGGGCTTTGTCGGTGAGCAGTGTTCCGTTGAGGGTGTCGGCGACGGTGTGCATGTCAAATGGTACGTTGCCGTCGTTGGTGGCGGTGTAGCAGAAGTAGACGTCGGTGCCGAGGTCAACAGCAATGTTGGTTTCGGTAGCGCATACGCCGTCGGTGGTGCCAACGGTCGCGGTTACTGCAATGGATGGGTTTGGATCTTCGACAGTGACCGTCGCGGTAGCGGTGATCACGTCGGATTCACAACCGTTGCTTCCGCTGACGCTCGTGGCCTCGATTTCCTTTGGTATGAACCACTGCACGCAGGCGGTGGCGGCGTTGGTGACCGTTTCGACCAGGGGTTGAGTTTCAAGGTGTGTGAAGGTGGTATCGGACCAAATATGCGGCGCGCCGACGAGGTTCGTCCCAAGCTTGTCATCGTCGAGGTAGTGAATACCAATAGCGACCGTGCTCGACGGGTTCACGATGGAGTAGCAGTAGGTGACCGCCGTATTGGTGATCACTGTTGCTGTGTTTTGGGCGCCACACGTGCCGTCGGTGCTTACGGTCTTGGTTAGCGTCGGCGCCGCAAAATCTAGCACAAGGGCAACGTTCTTGGAATCAAAAGCTAAATTAAAATCACCTGCCCCCTGTAGATCACTCGTCACTACTTTTACATTTCCAGAGTTACCAATTACCTCGAAATAAAACTGGAAGCCGCCGAATAGGTCATCAGAGTTGACAAGTTTTGACCCGGTGGTCTGAAATTGCGATCCCAAAGAGCCCGATGACGAAAATACGGGTACGTTGGGAAGGCTGGCGAGGCTTACGCCGTAGATTACTGCTGACTCGATGGCTAGGTCCCACTCGGCCTCCATGTCATAGCAAATCTCAACGTTTGCGCCTGCGGCGACGGTGATTGCAGATTGTGGTGCGGCACAACTGTTGCCGGGCAGGTCGTACCCAATTTCGTATTTGGTAACGGCGAGCTCGTTCACCCCGGCGTCTGCTGGCTGGGCGCCAAGTAGCGTCCATGAAGAAATAAACAGGGCAAGGGCCAGTGCACTTCGGAGAATACGCATGTTTGCAATCTAGTAGTTCCTATGACAGCACACAACAGCGGATCAGATACCGGCGACACCCCTCGACCCTATGGGATTCTGGTTGCGAGCGGCGCTCGGACTGGATGCTCATCGGTAGCATCAGAATCTATGTCAACCACGACTGC
>CAXMUI010000253.1:0-2349 GCA_964196475.1 uncultured Acidimicrobiia bacterium | reverse complement strand
GACATGGCCTCGTCGGTGACGTAGCCATCTTGTTCTTGAGCCAGGTGCAGCAATGGAATTACCGCTGACTTACGGCGGGGGTACCGAGCAATAATTTCTTCGGCAATCAGGACGTTCTCGGATGACAGGCGGCTCATCGGTCGACCTCGCCCATAACTGGATCGACGGAAGAAATAATGGCCACCGTGTCGGCCAACAACGTGTTGTGCATCATGTGCGGCAATACCTGCAAGTTCACAAAGCTGGGACCACGCATACGCATCCGATAGGGCTTGGGGCCACCGTCGCTGACGATATAGCAACCAAGTTCGCCACGCGGTGACTCGACCGGCACATAGACCTCGCCGGCCGGTACATGGAAACCTTCGGTAAAGATCTTGAAATGATGAATGAGTGCTTCCATCGACTGATCAATCCGAGCACGAGGCGGCGGAGTGACCTTCTTGTTTTGCGTCCGGTAGTCGCCCGACGGCATGGCTTCGAGAATTTGGCGAACCAACTTAACGGACTCACGAATTTCATTGAGGCGAATGGCATAGCGATCGAAACAATCACCGTAAGTGCCGACCAGCACATCGAAATCGAGTTTGTCGTAGGCGAGGTACGGCTCATCACGACGAAGATCCCAGTCGTAGCCGGCCGATCGAAGAACGGGCCCGGTGACCCCGAGAGCTAAGCACTCGTTGGCATTGATGACGCCAACCCCTTGCAGGCGCTCACGCCAAATGGGTTGACCAGTAAGCAAGGCGTCGAGTTCGTCGAGGCCCGAGGGCAGCGAGTCGATGAGCTTGAGGGTGTCGTCACGCCAACCGTCCGGCAGATCGGCAGCCACGCCACCAGGACGGATGTAGTTGTGGTTCATCCCAAGCCCAGTGATCTTTTCGAACAAACGCAACGTTTCTTCGCGCATACGCCAGCCGTAGATCATGGCTCCAACGGCACCCATATCCATACCGTTGGTTGCTTGGAACAACAAATGTGAGCTGATGCGGTTGAGTTCGCACATAAGCATGCGGATGTACACCGCACGCTCGGGAACTTCGATACCCAAAAGCTTTTCGGTGGCCAGCGAGAAGGCCAGTTCGTTGAACAATGGCGACACGTAATCCATGCGGGTGACGTTGGTGCCACCTTGGAGATACGTGAGACTCTCAGCCGTCTTCTCCATGCCAGTATGGAGATAACCAATGACCGGCTTAGAGCGCAGAACCGTTTCGGCTTCCATCTCCAGCATGAGGCGTAACACGCCGTGTGTGCTGGGATGCTGCGGCCCCATGTTCATAAGCGTTCGCTGGTCGTCTGGGTTGCCTTGATTGTCAAGTCCCTTGGCCGCTTCGGCTTCGGTCATCCGCAAAACCGCACCATCGCGAAGGCGTACCTTGGCATCGTCACCCCAATCGGTAACTTCGGTTTCTGCTGCCGTCATGACCGCTCCGCCGGGGCTGCCTTGAACTGCACAGGAATCGCTCCGATGGCGTAATCCTTGCGCAACGGGTGACCTTCCCAATCGTCAGGCATCAAGATACGACACATGTCGGGGTGATTTTCGAACGTGATGCCGAACATGTCGAAGGCTTCGCGCTCCATGGCCTCGGCCCCGGGATACACATCGAACAGTGACGCAATCGTGGGATCCTCAGCTGGCACCTGCACCCGAACTCTCATCCGCGTGTGGGCGGAGTGGTTGATGAAGCTGGCAACAACTTCGTAGCGTTCCGGCTGTACCCCGTCGGGGAGTACCCGAGTGTCATTGGTGAGGTAGTCAACGCCCCACACATCGATACACATGACGAAACCATCGGCCTTAAGCGATTCAGCAACTGCCACGTAGGTGAGGCGGTCGGGATGCAGAACCTGCTGGTCATGGGACCAGCTAACGAGGGCACCGTACGCGGTCTCAGGCTCGGGTTCGGGGTTCGCTTCGCCGGCTTCGACAAGTTCTTCTTCGGCCACTTGTCCTACTTCGCCAAAACCATCTTGGTGGCCGTTTGGCCATCGCGTTGCTCGATGAGGATGCCTGCTCCACCGTCGGCTGACGCGTTACGTCGCTGAGTAATCTCGCCGCTCTCGATCTTTTCGTGCAAGGTCAAGATGGCGTGCATCAAGGTTTCGGGGCCCGGAGGGCAACCCGGTGCATAGACGTCAACCGGAACAATTTGGTCGACGCCTTGCACGATGGCGTAGTTGTTAAACATTCCGCCGCTGGAGGCACAGACACCCATCGAAATGACCCATTTAGGTTCAGCCATCTGATCGTAAACCTGTCGAAGCACTGGTGCCATCTTCTGGCTCACACGCCCCGCGACGATCATAAGATCAGCCTGACGAGGCGACGCCCGGAACACTTCC
>CAXMUI010000252.1:0-4209 GCA_964196475.1 uncultured Acidimicrobiia bacterium | reverse complement strand
GACACGCTGTTCGATGGTGATGAAGAGCGCCAACATGACGGCCGAACCAACGAGTGTGCTCAAGATCAGCGGGTCGCTCCAACCGCGTTCAGCTGATTCGATGATGGCAAACACCAGCGCAGAGATGCCGGCGGTAGCGGCGAGTGCACCCGGCAGATCGAGGCCGATGTGGCGGTTATCTTTCGATTCCTGCACGGTGGTCATTCCGAGCAGGCCTACGGCAACTACCGGGACGAACAGCCAGAAGGCGGCTGACCAGTCATAACTGTCGATGAGAAACCCGCCGACGGCTGGGCCGAGGCCAATGCCCATGCCGCCTACCGCGGTCCAAATGGCGATGGCCTTGCCTCGCTCGTCGCGTTCAAACGTGTTGGTGATGATGGACAAGGTTGCCGGCAGTACGAATGCAGCACCGAGACCTTGGAGGGCCCGTGCGGTGATGAGGGTCTCAATGTTGCTGGCGAGGCCGCCGACAACGGAGCCAACGCCGAAGACGACGAGGCCGGCTGACATCCAGTTGCGTCGGCCGTAGCGGTCGCCGATCGATCCGGCGAGTAGCAGCAGTCCGGCTAACACGATGACGTAGGCGTCAACGACCCACTGGAGTTCTGAGGTGGTGGCACCAAGATCGACCGCAATGGAGGGAAGAGCGGTGTTGACGACGGTGAGGTCAAGGAACACCACAAGGGTGCCGATGGACATGACCGCAAGGGTCAGCCAGCGGCGGGGATCGCGTGGCATTGGTTTGGCCGGGCCGGCGTCGGGCGGGTGCGGGGTGAGCGTGTTGGACATGATGGTTTTCTCATTTGAGTAGAAGTTCTCATTGAGCATCTCTGATTGAGAAGGATGTTTCATCGCCCTTTTGGGTGGAACGGTGGTGGGCGGGGGGTCCCCTAAAAGGGTGAGTGACCCGATTTAGTTGCCGTTGGGCCCGGTGGCCGATGTTGCGAAAACGAATCGCTGTTGGGCGCGATAACTGGCCAAGAATAGGCCTACTTCAACCAGTACCTTCGCTGGTGCAAGCGGTACGGAAAGCTGGGTAGTGGTCGTCCAAATAAGGAGGTAGTTGACCGCCAATAACACGAGGACCAGGGCTCCATAGCGCCGTGCCGCCACCCGCTGTCGCGTTTCGTGTCCGGTAAATACCAGCTGATGGTTGGTGAAATAATTCGCGGTAGCACTGACCATCCGTGCGACCACGACGGCTAGGGCCAGATTGTCGGCGATGGCCATGAGCGTGAAGAAGATCGTGGCGTCAATGAGGAACGCCCCAAAGGATGACAAGGTGAATCGTAAGAAGCGGGTGTAGATGCGAATCGAATCGCGTACCGGTCGGAAGTGCGATGAGGTGTTGCCCTGGAGGTAGATGGTTTCGATGGGTACTTCATAGAGCCGGTGACCGACTTGCTGGGCGGTCAGCAGCACCTCCAGTTCATATTCGAATCGGTCCCCAGAAATGGTCTGAAGCCAGCCAAGGAGGTTGGCCCGATAGCCACGCAGACCGGTTTGGGTGTCGCGTAACCGCAACCCGGTGAGCAGCCTGAAGATGATGCGGGTGGCGGTGTTGCCGACGCGACTTCGGATGGGGACGTCTTGGTCGAATTGGCGAGAACCGAGAACAATTCCGGTCTCGGTCTCCAACGTTTGGGCTACCCGCGCGATGGCCGCTGCGGTGTGTTGGCCATCGCTGTCGGCACACACCACGTCGTGACCGGGGTAGGTGGCGGTGATGTGAGCGAACCCCGCCTTAAGGGCAAACCCCTTGCCACGGTTGGTCGAGTGGCGAATGACGTCACAATCGTTGGCTTGCGCTGCTGCGTACGTGTCGGCGAAGGCCGGACCGCTGCCGTCATCCACGATGACGATGATCTGGTCGGAGCAGTTGGCGCGAATCGATGCCACAAGCTCCATGAGCTTGGCGTTGGGTTCATAGGAAGGAATGAGAACGATCACGGCGCTTCAGGCATTAGATACAAGATGTCGCTCGTTCCGCGTTCTTTACCATTGCCTCGTGGATTGTTGACGAGCTGTCCGTCAAAAACCATGGTCGCTGATCCGCCGCCGTCGAGGTTGTAGGCCGTGGTTACGCCAAGCGATTGAAAGATCTCGGCGAATTCGGTCATCGTCGCGCCACGGCTGTAACCGGCCGAGCGTCCGTCGACCACGATGAATACCCAGTGGTTTTTGTCGACGATTCCAATGCCGGTGCGGGGGTTAGGTCCCTGGATGGAGAAGCGGCCGAAGGTCTCGTCTACTTCGAGGTCTTCGATGGCGTCTTGAATCACGCCGTCCACCAGCAGGCCGGGGCCAAATGAAAACGTATTCCAGGCGCCATCGTCGAGGAGTTGTTGGCCCGTGGTTTCGGTTTCGTCGTAAATTTCGACTCGCCCATCGCTGTAGCTGACCATGCCAATGCGAGCGGGGTTGTCGCGAAAGAGCACACCGTTGCGGATGGTGATGCCGTCGCCTCGGAACCCGAAGTAGTCGCCGTTGATAGCGAAAATGGCCGCGTAGTCATTGGCGATATCGGACGTGTTGGCGATGATGTTGCGGCCGAACTGATTGTTTGCGAATCCGCCGAAGATTTGGGTGGCGTCAGTGATCACGATGTCGGCGACAAAGTAGGTGAGCCGGTCATCGCCTGATCCCGTGACTACCTCGGTGATGGCCAGACGCGTGGTTTCGTCGGCGTAGCTGTAGGTGGGATCAACGGAACTGAATACCGGCGAAACGTCGTCGAGGCCAGGTGGCGCCTCGTGCTCGGGTTCGGCTTCTGGTTCTGGGGCGGCTGGTTCGGCTGCAGACGGCGCCACGTCGTCAACGGCTGGTTTTTCAGATAGTCCTTCGGGTGGGCTCGTTGGTTCGACAGTGGGTGGTCGTTCGGCCAGAACCTCTGCTTCAAAGGCGGCGACGTCGTCAATCTCTACGTGATCAATAACGTAGCGATTCAGCGCCCATGCGGTGATACCTGCGACTGCCAGGAGTAAGACCAAAAAGGTGATCCCGAGCGCCTTTAGCGAGCGATGCAAACGAGGCCGTTTGGTGAACTTTTCGGGGGACGTCATCGATGCAACCTTACTGATGCGATACTCCACCTATGAGTCGCGTGTCCTGTTCTTCGAATCCCGCTGTGTTGTTCCTTTGTGTCCACAATGCCGGTCGCTCGCAGATGGCTGCCGGTTGGTTGCGGCACCTGGCGGGCGATCAAATTGAGGTGTTTAGCGCCGGCTCGGCTCCCGCTGATGCGATCAACGAGCGTGCGGTCGAGGCAATGGCCGAGGTGGGGATCGACATTGCGATGCAACAACCACAGATCTGGACTGACAAGATGGCAGGCATGGTTGATGTGATTGTCACTATGGGCTGCGGCGATGTCTGTCCGGTCTTGCCCAGTCAACGACAAGAGGATTGGGCTCTTGCTGATCCTGCTGGTCAGGGAATCGAAATGGTGCGCGAGGTGCGAGACGAGATCCGTGGCCGTGTGGAACAACTAATTGCCAGCCTTGGGAGACACCAATGACACGCATTGATGTATCGGTGGTGCTTGATGCCACGCCTATCCGCGTGTGGGAGTTGGTCGAAGATATTGAATCGCACAAGGACTGGATGGACGATGCCACCGACATCATCATTACCTCCGAGCAGTCCCAGGGGGTTGGTACGACGTTTACCGTCCCCACCAAGGTTGGCCCGATTCGCTTGACCGACAAGATGACTATCACCGAGTGGGAACCCGGTGACGCCATGGGCGTACGCCATGTCGGACTGGTGACAGGCACGGGCCGATTTACGTTGGTGTCCGAGGGTCATAATCAAACCACATTCTCATGGGGCGAAGATCTGACGTTCCCGTGGTGGCTCGGTGGACCCATCGGTGGCTTCATTGGTGCCAAGATCTTGCGCCGTATTTGGCATAAAAATTTGGCCTCGTTAGCAAAAATTGTGCAGCAAGCCGGTAGTTAGCTCGCCAATTAGCTGAGGGGCAAACCTGCTGCGGACCAAGCATTGGTTCCGCCCTCAATTTCGGCGACGTTGGTGAAGCCGAGTTCCTTCATGAGGGTGAGTGTTTGCCCGCTGCGGTTCCCGGACCGGCAGTAGAGGAGATACGGCTGGGTGGGGTCGAGGTCGGCAAGTTGGCTGGCGAAGTCTGGTTCGTAAAAATCGATCATCGTGGCGTTGTCGAGGTGGCCTTCGGCGAACTCTTGTGGG
>CAXMUI010000251.1:0-5065 GCA_964196475.1 uncultured Acidimicrobiia bacterium | reverse complement strand
GTCTATTCGCTGCCCGAAGCGCAGCGAGACCGCTTTTTGATGAAAATCAACGTCAGCTATCCGAGCGCGACCGAAGAAGCCGAAATCGTCCGGCGCATGGGAGTCAATCCTCCTGAGGCCGCAACCATTCTCGATCCTGGACAACTCCTTACCTTGCAAGAACAGGTCGATGGGGTCTTCGTCGATCAAGCCGTTGTCGACTACGCAGTGAACCTGGCCATAGCGACTCGGGAACCCGCAAGCTACGGTCTCGGTGACCTCGACGAACTCATTGCGCACGGGGCTAGCCCGCGTGCCAGCCTCGGCTTGGTGGCGGCCGGTCGGGCGATGGCATTCATGCGTGGTCGCAGCTACGTTCTCCCTCAAGACGTGTTCGACGTCGCGCCTGAAGTTCTCCGGCACCGCGTCATTCTTACCTACGAGGCGCTTGCACGCGAACTGGTACCCGACCAAATTGTTGCCAAGGTACTTTCGACCGTTCCTGCCCCTCGGGTTACTCCATCGCAGGACATTGTCCGCCTCACATGAGCCAACCGGACACCCCGCAACCGAGCCGTCTAGGTCTTGCTGGCGCCTCAGGAACGCGCGAACTGCTTCGCCGGCTTGAGCTCGACGTTGTAATGAAGCTCGATGGCATGTTGCACGGTGACCACCTCGGGCTTGTGCCCGGACACGGTTCCGAGCCAGGCGAAACCCGACGTTACGTACCCGGCGATGACGTCCGCCGAATCGACTGGAACGTCACCGCGCGCACCCAAAAGGTTTACGTCCGCCAATCAGTTGCCGATCGCGAACTCGAAACTCATCTGCTCGTCGATCTCTCTCCAAGTCTGGATTTTGGGACTGCTCTACACGAAAAGCGCGATCTTTCCCTCGCTGCAGCGGCCGCCGTAGGGTTGCTCACCTCCAAGCTCGGAAACCGAGTCGGGGCAGTCCTCGCTCTACCGGAGAAAGTCGTCGCTATTCCGCCGCGTAATGGCCGTGCTCACCTGCTCGCGATTCTCGACCGAATCGCCACCGCTCCCCGCGTCGAAGGAAGCGTTCCTGATCTGGCGTTGAGCTTTGCCAGAGCCCAAGCAATCAGCCGAAGGTTTCGGGGGTTAGTTGTCTACATCTCAGACTTTCTCGGCGACGACGCATGGAAAGAAGGCCTCCGACGATTATCCCTTCGCCACGAGGTCCTCGCTATCGAGGTACTTGACCCGCGCGAACTCGAACTTCCCGATGTTGGGGTTCTCTCTCTCGTCGATCCGTCGACCGGACGGTCGATTGATGTCGCAACCGGTAACGCCAAAGTCCGCGACCGCTACGCCGCTGCTGCTCTCGAACAACGAGCACAAATTGCCACCGACATCCGCGCGTCAGGTGCCGAGCACATCATTTTGCGAACTGACCAAGACTGGATTCTCGAACTAGCCCGGTTCGTGGCGCTACGTCGATCCCGCGGCGCTGCACGGAGCAAGATAGGGCGATGACGTTTCTCGACCCCTGGCGCCTCCTGCTGCTCTTCGTCGTACTTGCGGTAGCCGTCATCTACGTCGCCATGCAACGGCGGCGTCAAACCTATTCTCTGCGCTTCACCAATATCGAGTTGCTCGAATCTGTCGCACCCAATAGTCCTGGTCTTCGCCGCCATGTACCTGCCGTACTGTTCTTGTTGGCTGCCGCTCTTAGCGTTGTCGGCTTTGCGCGACCCGCCCGCTCCGCCGACGTCGCCCGCGAACGCGCCACTGTCATTTTGGCCATCGATACGTCGTTATCAATGGATGCCGCCGACGTCATTCCCAGTCGAATCGAGGGCGCCAAGATTGCAGCCGAGGCGTTTCTCGAAACGGTCCCACGGCGCATTAACGTCGGATTGGTCAGTTTTCATGGCATCGCCAACGTGCGTGTTGCTCCGACTCTCAACCGCGCCGCCATCAATTCCGCCATCGTTTCACTCGAACTCGGTGAAGCCACTGCCATCGGCGAGGCAATCTTTGCGAGCCTCGAAACCATCAACGCCCAACTTCCCGACGCAACTGGGACTTCCCCACCCGCTCGCATTGTGTTGATGTCCGACGGGATGACCACGATTGGGCGCCCCGATGCACTCGCCGTCGAGGCTGCTCGCAATGCTGGCGTTTCCGTCTCCACTATTGCTTTCGGTACTCGAGACGGCGTCATTGACGTGCCCGGCGAAGGCCTCATCGAAGTTCCTGTTGACCACGATGCACTCGCCGAAATAGCCGAGGGAACCGGCGGGCAGTTCTTCTCGGCAGCCTCAACGTCTGAGCTCGAAGCGATCTACGCCGATCTCGGGAGCAGCATCGGCTTCGAAGAGGAACAGCAAGAGATCATCTTGTGGTTCATCGGACCAGCATTGTTGTTGTTACTGGCAACTTCGGCCACCAGTCTGCTCTGGTTCTCGCGCCTGCCATAACGACCCACGACGGTGCTCTATTGACCGTAGAATTAGCGAAATGTCACGGCACTCCGCGAACTTCCTCCTGCTTTTTGCCGGGGTCATTTGGGGCATGGGGTTTGTGGCTCAACAGAACGCCATGGACCACATTGGACCCATGACGTTCATGTCATTGCGGTTTGCGCTTGCTGCGGGCGCTGCCATCCCATTTGTGCTGCTCGAACGACGAAGCGATACAACGTCGCCTGCATTTACACGTTCTGAACTCGTGCGGGTTGCTGGCCTTGGATTCTTCTTTTTCATACCCATGGCCTTGCAACAAGTCGGCATCACCGCGACCACGGTGACCAGTGCCGGGTTTCTTACCGGTCTTTACGCCGTGATTGTCCCAGTCATTATCTTGGTTTGGTTTCGCGAACACCAGCATTGGATCATCTGGCCTGCGGCATTGCTTGCCACAATCGGGATCTACCTTCTCGGCGATGGCGGTTTCGGCAGCCTTACCTGGGGTGATTGGATGATCCTAATTGGAGCGTTCTTTACTGCAGTGCACTTTGTCATGTTGGGTCGAACCGTCCAGAAACTCCATCGACCAGTGGCTATTGCCGCCATTCAATTCGCGGTCACGGCTATCCTTTCCATGGGTTGCTACTTCATCTTCATTACCGTGCCGAAGACACAAGAAATCGAGCCCAAATTCGATCTGGGACGCATTGCCGACGCGGCCATACCCATCCTTTACGCCGGATTTTTTGCGGGAGGGCTCGCCTTCACCTTGATGGCCATAGGCCTGCGCTACACACGTGAGGCAGACGCCGCCATTCTGCTGTCCTCCGAAGCGCTATTCGCGGCAATTTTCGGTGCGGTTTTTCTGGACGAAATACTGACCAGCCAAGGTTACGTAGGCATCGGACTGATGTTTTGCGCGATCGTCGGAGTGCAATTTGCGCCGGTGTTGATCCAACGTAACGCTACGCAATAGTTGCTTCAACAGCTGCCCGTTCGCTCAGTACCTTGCTGGAACCGCCCGGTTTCATGCTGACGCCGTAAAGGCAGTCGGCCGCTTCCATAGTGCGCTTCTGGTGGCTGACAATCAGCAACTGAGCTTCGCCACGGAACTCGTCAACCAAGCCGAGAAAGCGATGCAGGTTGACGTCGTCGAGGGCTGCCTCGACTTCGTCCATCACATAGAACGGTGATGGACGGCTGCGGAAAACGGCAAACAAGAAGGCCAGAGCAGTAAGTGACCGCTCGCCACCCGAGAGCAGCGAGAGCTTCTTGATGTTCTTGCCACCTGGGCGGGCACTGATCTCAACTCCGGCTTCTAGCAAGTTGCTGGGGTCGGTCAGTCTGATCGACCCCTTACCGCCGGGGAACAATGTGGTGAACAGCTTGGTGAAATTCTCCGATACATCGGCATAGGCGGCGGAGAACACGTTGACGATTTCCTCGTCAACGGCCCGGATGACCTTGCTCATTTCTCGGCGGCTGGACCGCACATCGTCGAGTTGCGTCTTGAGGAAGTCGTGACGTTCGTTGAGTGTCTCGTATTCTTGCAATGCGAGAGGATTAATGGGGCCCATTAACCGGAGTTCGCGTTCCAGTTCGCGGGTGCGGCCGGGCACCGTCGTGTTCTCGTCAAGTTCGGGGCACGCCGAATTCATGGCCTGTTGGGGCGACTTGTCGTGATCGCGGCGTAGAGACTCGACGGCTGCTTCGAGGCGCAATGTGGCCTCGGCACCGCCAATTTCGACCTTCTGTAGCTCGGCGCGTGTTTCTTGAAGAGCGCGCTCCGAAGCAGAACGCTCGCGCCGCAACTGATCAAGGGACTGAGCCGCTGCCCGAGCAGAATCCGACTGTCGGCGGTGCGCGGCGCGCAACGTCTGCATTTCGGATTCGATGGTGGTGCGATTGTCAGCCAGTTCGTCTGCGAGAGTCCGGGCCAAGATCAGACGGCGGTCGATGTCCACTCGACGAATTGCTGAATTGGCTCGTTCGTCTTCAAAACGAACCAACCGGGACTCAATTTCGGTTTGACGGCTTTGGAGCAACGTTGTGCGCTCGTCGATACCCGCGGCACGAACTTCGAGGTCGCGACGCAAAGTGCCTACCGCGTCCGCACGTTGTTGCAAACGGGAACGAAATAGCGTGAGCTGTCGGCCACGTTCGGCCTGATCCATATCGTCGGCTTCGAGCGATGGAAGGATCTGTTGCAACTGGTCGCTACGGCTACGATCGCGTTCGAGACGATCGCCGGTCTCCGCTATATGGCGATCGATGCCTGCGAGTTCGATGGCGGCCTCTCGCTGCTGACGTTCGGCATTACCTTGCTCCCCGGTAGCAGTGGTCAGGCCACGAGTAATTTGCACCTTTTCTCGTTCGGCATCATTGGCGGCACTGCGGGTAGCTGACATGGCAGCTTCTGCCGTAGAAACAATCTCGCGGGCATAGTCGACGGCCGCTATCGCAGTCTCGGCCTTTTGCACTGACTCTTCAAGAGCCGCACCGGTTGCGCCGGTCTTCGGCGAACCGACTCGCCATCCCGTAGGGCTGAAGCGGCCACCGTCACGAGTTACAACGGTTACGCCAGGATTGTCGAGCGCTAGATCAACGGCGTCGGCCCAATCATCAACGGCAACCGTCGATCCAACCAAAGCATCA
>CAXMUI010000250.1:0-1571 GCA_964196475.1 uncultured Acidimicrobiia bacterium | reverse complement strand
ACACCGTCACCCAAGCAACAAACGACATGACTTACTCCTATTCCGGCGGTAGTAACTTGGCGACCGAACCGGCGTAGCGCACTGCGCCATCGGCCACCTCAGCAACGGTTGTGTCGGTCTGGGCTAACAGATCAGGCGTCGTATCGAGCTCGCCAATAGCGCCCACACCCCCGGCGAGAATGTCATCGCTTGCCTTTCGGATGCGTTCAACAGCACCGATCAGTCGGCTGAGTAACGCCACCGCGACAAGGGCTGCAACAAGTAACAGGATGTTTCCTATCCACCACAACATGGTCAGCCTCCTACAGCTTCGGGCGAGTACGGCAAGAAGAATCTGCGGAAGACTCGGGCCAGCGCCATTTTGACGGCCTGGATGCCGATGGCGAAGCCGCTTGTACTCGACGCGGTTGCGGTTGCGTCGTCGGGGTTGAGCCCCGCCGCAATCGCGTCCATCCGGCCCTCAGCATTGATGGCAAAGTCCTTCAGCAACACCGCAGTCACATCGCCGACCAGACCTCGTCCGTATTGGGCGGCGGCGCCCGACAGGTTGAGATCCATCGTCACGCCGACCTTCGTGCCACCAGAAGTCGGGGTGAGGTTGGCGTCGACCAGCATCTGTGCCTGGCCGCGGCCTTTCTTCTCTGCGCCCGCGGCATCGATCTTCAAGGTGAGCTCGTCGTGGTTCCGTTCGAGAATCTTGGCTTGACCATTGAACTCGAGCTTCACGGGCCCAAGACCGATGACCACGCCACCGGCATACTCGTCGGGGCCGATCTCTTCGTTCAGCTGAGTCCCCGGGAGGCACTTAGCAACGCCCGGGATGTCGTCGAAGAACTCCCACACTTTGTCGATCGAATGATCAACTTCGAACTCGTCGGTAATGAGCATTAGGCCCCCTGCTGGCTTTCAAAGGCCGCCCGGCAACCCGGGCAGCAGAAGTAATATGTTTCGTCTCCGACCACGAGCGGATTACTCGTGGGCACAGCGTCGACGGTCATGCCGCAAATCGGATCGATAGCGGAATCGGGCTCGGGTGCATCAATGGTGATGCTGCCCGTGAAATCGCCCGCAGCTCGACGCTGCACGAGCTCGGCCAAGATGGCAACTGACATCTCTTTGTGGGTTGTGGGACCAAGGTCGAGTCCGGCGGGGATGCGAAGCGCATCGAGTCGAGCCGGGTCGATCGACTGGCTCTCGAGGAACTCCTTGATGCTGGCCCCTCGCTTTTTCGATGCCACCACCCCTACGTACGCGGGTTCGGCCTTCAGCGCTGAGATCAGCGCATCTTCGTCGCCATGGCCCTGGGTGGCGATCACGACGATCGAATTGGTCGAGACCATGCCTTCGCTGAAGTCGGGCCCGTTGACGAGGTCGACTCTCCAGTCGAGCTGGGCGGCCTGCTGAGCCAAGGTTTGTGACATCGGCGAGTCGCCCACGATTACTAAGTGTGGCATCGACATGACGGGCTCCAAGTAGATCTGCAGAGCACCCTCTGATTGGCACGACATCTCGACGGCCATGGTTCCCTGCGGCAGCTCGCCAAATCGGTCGCTCGCCCCGAGCGCCAATAA
>CAXMUI010000249.1:0-3144 GCA_964196475.1 uncultured Acidimicrobiia bacterium | reverse complement strand
TTGCGGACCAGTGCCGTGCTTCGCGGCAATGTGGGCTTGTGAATCTCGGAGAATCTTCGGACGCAGTTGTACGTTTCCAGGCTTATACACGCCGTGTACATTTCCGAACGATGCCGCGACCGTGAACGATGGGGAAATTGCCCCTAAGGACTCGTAGGCGTATGCCACTTCTTCGGGCTTGGTGTAGAGGTCATCGAGGTCGGCGTCGCTGTTGTCGACACCGTCCTCTTCGCCGCCGGTGATTCCGAGCTCGATCTCCAAGGTCATGTTGATGGCAGCCATCCGTGTGAGATAGCGACCGCAGATCTCGACATTTTCTTCGAGGCTTTCTTCGGAGAGGTCGATCATGTGCGAGCTAAACAGGGGTTTCCCGGTGGCCGCGAAATGTGCTTCGCCTTGGGTAATCAGCCCGTCGAGCCATCCCAACTTGCTCTTCGCACAATGATCAGTATGCAAAATCACGCGTGCGCCATAAGCCGCCGCAAGTTGATTGACGTGAGCGGCTCCGGCCAGTGCGCCTTGAATCGATGCATCATCGCCACTTGAAGGGAAACCCTTGCCAGCAACGAAAGCGGCTCCACTATGGGAAAATTGGATAATGACCGGCGAGTTGAGCTCGGCAGCAGTCTCCATAACGGCGTTCATAGTGTTGCTGCCGGTGACATTCACTGCGGGCAAAGCAAACCCGGCGGACTTCGCCAATGCGAATACCTCTTGCACCTCTGGACCAGTAATAACTCCAGGGGCAAAATCGTTACGAATGTCGGCCATTTGGGTGCTCCTCGGGGGCGTGTCAACCAGTGGTAGGACCGCTAAGAATCTTAACCCGGCCGCAAGTCTGACACACTCATTTCTGGCGGAATTGACCGCATTCTTATCTGTTTGCCAATGTCCCTCCTTCGCCTTCGACCACCCGAGCAGCGACGGGAGCCCCGATCGATCGTCCGCTCTACGCGGCCTCGATGAATGGTTCTGCGAGAGCCCGCATATGAGCAGTCGCCGTCGCTAGTGCCACACTTACCGCCCGCTTTGATGTCACTTTGGTGATGTGGGTTGCGACAACCTCCGTACGTGAAACGGTGCCGCCGCCGGCCGTAAAGAACCTGCGACAAACCGTACCTACGACTAAGAGGTGGTCTCCCTGCTTTAGCTTGGCCAAGTTCTTGGGTCCGTCGATAGAAGCTACGGGGACAGATTGGGCCGTTGTTCCCGGCGTCGTGACCTGAAGCTGAACCAACAATGAGCCCGATGGCAAGTCCCGAGCGACAGGATCTGACGACAGAACTCCGCGCAGCACACACAGATTACTTATGGCCGGGACCGTCGCTGGCGGCATTGCATTGAGTTCGGCTGACACACTCGTCTTGGACATGGCATTCCCTTCGTAGAAATCGCACCGCGGTGGTACGAGACACTTAGGGAAGTGCAAATGACCTTACTGAGTGGGTGTGACAATCTCTGCTGCGTCGAAGGGGCCCTTCACTTTTACCGCTACATCGCTAAGGGCCTTGCGGTCGATGTCGGGCACTTGCGTACCCTCGAGCGGATAGCCGACCGGCAACATAAGGAAGGGTCGCTCATTCGCAGGGCGTCCAAGCACCGTCCGCAAAAATGCCATCGGTGAAGGCGTATGGGTAAGGGTTACCAGACCCATGTTGTGCAGGGCAGAAATGAACATACCGGCTGCAATTCCGGTGCTTTCCTTCACATAGTAATTCTTCCGATGTTCGCCGTCGTCGCGCACCTGATAACGCTCTTCGAACACCACCACAATCCACGGGGCGATCTCGAGGAACTCTTTGTGATGATCGGTTCCCAGCGGAGCCAACGCCTCTTGCCACTCAGTGTTCATGCGGTTGTCGAGGTAGTTCGTTCGCTCCTCTTCCTCCGCGGCGATTCGGATCGATCGTTTCACCGCAGGGTCCTGAACTGCTACGAACTTCCACGGTTGTTTGTGCGCACCAGAGGGAGCAGTCGACGCCGACAGAATTGCCAAGTCGATTAATTCCTCAGGTACAGGTTCGTCGCTAAACATTCGCACGCTGCGACGAGAATCGAGCAACGCGTAATACTCGCGAGCCCGGCGCAACATGTCCGCTTCGCTACGACGGGCGAAGTTCAAATCTACGAAAGGGTGTTCGGCCGCAAGCTGGGGATCGGGGTACGGGAACTCATATGTAGCCATCGGTGGGTGGTCATCCTCATCGAAACCTGCTCCAGTTTGGGTCACCATGTGACCGACTGACGGGACTGGCTTCCGTCCTCATCGGTGACCAACTTCGATTCGGCAACGGCTGAGGCGTAAATGCCCTTGGCCATCAGGGACGTCTCGGATTTCCTTCGCGCTTCATAGATTTGTGCCCGCGCTTGATGGATCGCCACAGACGTCGGTTCGGCGCGACCGGCCCATTCAATCAGCTGGCAAGCCAGACGGAAATTTCCATCGTTAACGAGCTGCTGTGCTCGCTCA
The DNA here is from genome assembly GCA_964196475.1 of uncultured Acidimicrobiia bacterium. GTDB lineage: Bacteria > Actinomycetota > Acidimicrobiia > Acidimicrobiales > JAHEJN01 > CAWKZT01. The sequence continues at coordinate 674 of CAXMUI010000249.1, read as the reverse complement.
ACCAGCCGCGTTGCCCCACCCGCGAGTGCGGCCACTTCAGCGGCCACCGAATCGTTTGGCGCAGGCTTCAAGGATGCTGCGTCACCATCCCACCACCCGCCATAGAGTCGCCAAATGTTGTGCACAACGAACTCGGGCTCGTCATAGAACGGGCGCATGAAGGGCAGTTCAAGGGTGGCTTCAGGAACGGTGCACCCGTGCACCACGTCGTCAAGGGATGCCCCAGTATTCATGGCATCGAGTACCAGGCCAACAAGGGATTCCAGACTGTCCGCGATGGTGTTCAGAACCGCGGCGATACGAGCGTTGCCGCCAATCGGTAGGCCATGGGCCGGAACAAACAACTCGGCACCTTGTCCAGCCATAGCGCGCAACGCCTCGGCCCATTCCAAAGGAAACCGTTGCACCTTTTGAGGGTTTCCGCAGTTGGGAAAGTTCCAGATCATTAGGTCGCCGGCCGCGATCATCTTGTGATCGGGAATCCATGTCCAGGTGTGGTCATCGGTCTCGCCCTTGGCGTGGCAAAGCTGAAATTCCGTATCCCCAACGGTCACCGACAGATGATCGCGATAGGACCGATCTAGTTCAGCAGTCTCGTCGGGCAGGAATTGTCGTTCTGCGCCGACACTCATCTCACCGACGACCGACTTAGGCACACCCCCGAACTGTCGCAT
>CAXMUI010000248.1:0-1830 GCA_964196475.1 uncultured Acidimicrobiia bacterium | reverse complement strand
ATAGCGAGCGAGATCGTAATGCGCACCGCCGGTGGCCATCATTTCGATGGCGCAACAAGCTAAACCAAAGGTGGCTGGCCAGCAACTACGGGCACGGCTCCATTTGACGAGATCCTCGACCTTGGCGGTAACAAAGTTGTGATCGAGACCCGCGAGTCCGTCATCGGGAACCCGGCCAACTTCGCCGAGAATAGGAAGCTTCGGCACGTTATGCCGCCCCTTCGGTGTTATATCGGCCATCGAGGCCCACCCGACGAACGTTCGGAGGTGTGGGCCGGTCGGCGCTTAGCAGTGGTTTGTAGTCGTGACGCTTTAGCGGTCCCCATTCGAGGGCACCATTGCCGATGAGGTAGACAAATGACTCGAATACCGCAACGATAAACATCCCCATGGCTACGAGGCCATACACACCTAGCTGGCGAAAGACGACGGCCCATGGGTAGATGAAGATCAGTTCGATATCAAACACGATGAAGATCATGGCCACCAAAAAGAACCGAACCGGAAACCGGTGTGGTACTTCGTTTTGCGGGACAATGCCACACTCGTAGGGGTCGAGTTTGGCTTCGTGTTGTTGGCGCGGCGCTAACAGCCGGGACGCAAAAATGCTGATTGCCCCGAAGATGACAGCCAACGTGGCTAAAGCAAAAACAGGCAGGTACTGACCGAGCATGTTCACGCCCCCCAGCGTCGTGCGGAGGAACTCATAATCAGGCGCCCGCGGCGTAAATTTCTTGGGCCTCGGCAAAGCGGCGATCGCGGGCATGCAATGCCAAACAGCACGCCGCGAAAGCCAAGAATGAGCCGATAGCAATAAGCATTGGAGGCTGGCGGCGGTTACCAAGGTCCCGAATCATGACGACGTTTATAATCGGCTGAGCGGAATCGGCCTCGGCGAACGCTGGGGCGACCCCTGGGGCGGTTACCTTTTCGACTACCGCCTGCACCTGAACCACCGTGTAATTGGTGGGGTGACGCAGGGTAGCCAACTTATAAATGCGGTTGCTGAATCGATCCCAAACGTCGTTGCTAGCTCGGGCGTTCTTGCCGCCACGTTGGTAAGTGTTGACGAAAATGAAGTCGCCCGTATCACCGAAGACACCCTGTTCGAGGAGGACCGCACCAGCCGAGGTCTGAGCTTCGCCAGCAGCAGCAGCGTCGACGAGTCGCCAGTCGTCGAAGTGCATATCACCATTGACGGTTGCTTCGTCGATCACCGAAGGAGCCAGCGCCGCTAGTTGGGTGAGAGACAGTTGTTCACTCTTGCGACTCGCATCATCGATAGCCACGGCAATTCGATCGGCCAGCGCTGCATCGTCCACATGACGTGGGTCCGCAGGAGCCAAGGCGCTGTTGGCATCAGTAAGGACGGCAGTGATGTCGGCTTCGTCGACAAAGTCGAGTTCGGCTTGGAGGTCAGCGTCGCCGTAGGTACGCACAAGTTCGATGGCGCGAGGCAAAGCGTCATTGTTATTGACCTGTACGACTTTTTCTGTGGCGATTTCTGCGGGGCCGGCGTCGTCGAATACGACTTCCTCGCCCACCCAACTAGGTCCGGATCCGACATAACCGGTGCCGTAGACCGTCCAGATCGTGGCCATTATGAACATCCAGCCGAAGAAACCCGCAAAGGCCAACAAACTGCCGAGTCGGACACCAGTGTTGGTGGCGAGTATCAGCCATACGGAACCCATGAGAACCGTGCAACCAAGTACGACGGTAAGTGCACCACGGATTTCGTTATCCCAGGCGATGCCGCCTAATACATCTACTAGTTCGAGCATCACAGACTCCGCTCGTACGCAACGATGGCGTCGACTTGTTCGGGGG
>CAXMUI010000247.1:0-10298 GCA_964196475.1 uncultured Acidimicrobiia bacterium | reverse complement strand
ATCAGTAGCGGCAGTCCACGGGCGCGATCCGTGTAGATGGGTACCGGCGGATTCCATGTTGCATATTGTGCCGCAAATTCAGCGATTAGGAACTTGCCCCCGCCCCGGGACAGCTATCTATTGGCTGCCCAGATGAATACTTGACTAAAAACGTGGCATTTCAATTTGACCGCGCCATCCTGTCGGGATGGCCCGAATTCTTGTTGCTGAAAAGATCGCCGAACCTGCGTTGCAACGCATGCGTGATGCCGGGCACGAGGTCGATATTCAGGTTGGATTGTCTCCTGAAGATCTCATTGAGGCTGTTGTAGGGGCCCACGCAATTATCATCCGGTCCGCTACCACGGTTACCGCTCAGGTCATTAACTCTGGCAAGGATCTGGTGCTGGTTGGCCGGGCCGGAGTTGGCTTGGACAACGTCGATGTGACGGCCGCTACCGAAGCCGGAGTCCTGGTCGCTAATGCCCCACTATCGAATGTGGTTTCTGCGGCCGAACAGACGTTGGCGCTCATTTTGGCGACTGCCCGAAATCTTCCTCAGGCGCATAGCGCACTGACCAACGGTCGGTGGGAACGTTCGGCCTGGTCGGGTGTGGAATTGCAGGGCAAGACGCTGGCCATTGTTGGCTTGGGTCGAATCGGCCGGTTGGTCGCGGCACGCGCTGCAGCATTTGACATGCGTCTGATTGGCTATGACCCTTACGTCACCCAAGATTCGGTTGCCGACGCGGGCGTCGAGCTTGTTACTCTCGACGAAATTGCTGCGCAAGCAGATTTTCTTACGCTGCATGTGGCGAAAACACCGGACACTATCGATCTCATCGATGCTGCCTTCCTGGCGAAGGCCAAAGCCACATTGCGGGTTATCAATGTCGCCCGGGGTGGCATTGTGAACGAGGCCGACTTGGCTGCGGCGATCTCATCTGGTCAAATTGCGGGTGCCGGCATTGATGTTTGGGAAACCGAACCGACTACCGAATCGCCACTATTTGCCTTGCCATCTGTCGTTGTGGCTCCCCACCTGGGTGCATCCACGGCTGAGGCGCAGGACAAAGCAGGCGATGCGATTGCCGATCAGGTCCTGGCGGCCCTCGCCGGCGAACCAGTCGAGTTCGCCGTCAACGCCTAGGGGCAACGGCTAGTTCTTGGCGGCGCGGTACCCGTCAGCCTCAGCCGCCTCGGGGCTCAGGTAGCAGCGGTCAGCGTTGGTGCGTTCCCAGGCGACGTTGCCTTCGACGTGGTAGATACCGCTACGTACTTTGCCCTTTACGGGGTGAGAAGTCGGACAGTCACCTTCGGTGCCTGGAACGACCCAGCCCGTTGCTGCATCGGCTGGAGAGTCAGCACCGATGGGCTCGGGAGCTTTGTCGGCCTCAGCGGTCGGTGCCATAGCGAGTGGGGGCCACTCAGCTTCGCCCCGCTCGGCGTTTTGGTAGGCCGTTGCCTTACGTTGCTTGGCGAAAGCAGAAGCAGCAGCCAGTGCCGCGACCACTACGAAGAGCCTTTTGAAAATCCATTTCATGGTGGGAGCTTAGACGGAGAGCGCACCGTGCGCTCTCCGTGCGGGTTCAGTCGATTTCAAACCGGGGCCCCTGGGTAAGGTCGGCGAGATCGTGGGCTTGGAGGTAACGCCACGACATGGTCCAAAGATCGTCGTTGACAATCAATGTGCGGTTAATGGGATCGCCGTTGTAGTTGGGCCAACAAAAGAATAGTTCAACGTCGGGCCCGAGCGGTGTGGTGAGTGTGCCTTCGTATTCCTGAGGGTCGATGCCCCAGAAATCTTTGAGTCCATCAAGGGGGATGCCGCCATCGCATCCGAACCCGACAACTGGGTTGACGCTTCCGCCCGGTTCACAGGCCACGATCTTTCCACCGTCCAGGAGGATGTAGTCCAACTCTGTTTGCGCGTCCTCATAGGTGGTGGCTCGATTGGCGGGTTCAACTTCGGTGCAGTCGTGGGAACCAACCTCGGATTTATCGACGGTCTGATCTACTCGGCCAAGTTCGGTGATCCCGCCGTCGCGTGTTACTTCAAGAATGACCGCACCGAAGAAGCCGGTTTGCCATGAAGACACGGGCAAGATGGCCATATTTTCTGGCGCCCACCACGTGAAAGCGCGGTGGTCCCATTCGACATCGCTATACCCGTCGGCCTCGACCCACGTGTCGAGTTCTACCGGGTTGGTTGGATCAGCAACATCGAACAGCGAGACCTTCGCTCCCTGAGTACGACCGTTTGTATCAGCGTCTTGACCCACGCCCAGGACCAATCCGTCGCCAATTGGGTGGAGATAGGAGGAGTAGCCGGGGATCTTCAGTTCGCCACGAACCACCGGGCTAGTGGGGTCACTTAGATCGACGACGTAGAAGGGGTCGACCTGGCGGAACGTAACAACATAAGCCGTCTCATCGACGAAACGGACGGCAAAGATCTCTTCGCCATTTCCCATGTTTCCTACCTGGCCGATGCCATTGAGGGTTTCTCCGCCGTCGGCCAGAATGGTGATGAAACTTTCCGAATTGCTCGAGTCTCCCCAAGGAGATCCGTCGGTAGTCGCAATGCGTAGGTTGCCGTCATACTCGCTCATGGAGAACTGGCTGAGAAGGTGACCGCGTACGGATCCGGACCCTCCGTAGGTAGCCGACCCATCGTCACTGGTAGCAAATTTGTGAATTGAAGTGGTGTACGCGTTTTCGAAGTCGTCGGTCTCTGCGATGCCCCATTCAGGCCAGCGTGTCGTGGCAACATAAAGTGATTCGGTACTGGCGTAGACCGTTTCACCGGCGGCAAGTACTGCCGTTGAGGTAGGCGTTAGATCGCCATCGGTACCGATGCCAGTCACTGTCAACATTTCGAATCCAGCGAATGCTTCGGGGCGATGAATCTGATCACATGGTATGAGTTGGCCCGAAGAAACGACGTCGCCGTTGGCACTGCGACGCTCGAAGTTGGGCAGCCAATCGGCGAGGACTGACTCGGCAACGATCTCTCGGTTGGCCTGCTCTGCTCTATCTTCGCCCGACGGGTTCTGTGGGTAGAGAAATGGAAGTTGGTTCGGTGAGGAGGTTGTGACAATACGGATGTTGCCGTCGACCGCCCGGGCGGACAAGTAACGACCTTCGATGTGTAATGTTTCTTCCACCCGAGGAGCGCTCGATAGGTCGATAGTCCACACCTTGGCGGTCTGTACCCAGTAGCCATCGGTGGGGTAATACTCGTCTTCAACGATGGATGGCTCGGTGGCAAAGTCAGGTTCAGGAACACCAGCATCCCTGTCCAATTCTTGAATTGGCGCGGCCGCGTCACTGGACGAACTAGCTGAGGTGGAGACAGAGCTGTTGGAAACGAAGCTTCCGTTGCCTTCGCCAACGGCGATCAATTTGTCGCCCGCTAAGAAGAATTCTTGAATCCAACCATTGTCGATTCGTAGCGATCCAACGACGGCTGGATCTCCACCGCTGACATCGACCACGGTGAACATGCCGTTGGACAGGGTCACAATGATGTTGCCGTCGGTTTTCACGATGTCAGGTTCGTCGACGCCCTGTTCTTGTACGTTGGTGCCGGAAAATGTTGGCCCATTCGCTGCGTCGTCGGATCCGCCGGTCGCGAAATCGCCTTCCTCAGGCGAGACCTCGACAGCCGGTTCGGTAGCCGGCTCTTCCGCTGGAGCATCCTGCGCTAAATCGACGGCAAATCCGTCATCGGACACGTCGGCGACCGCAAAATCGCCGTCGGCAATGGCCCGCTCTGCAATTGGGAAGCCGCCGTAGCCGCCGAAGTTATTGAGGCCATAGGGGCCCACCCGTTCGGCTGCTTCAGTCTGCACATAGTCAAGGAAGGCGGCGCACTGGGCAAAGGGAACCAGACGGGCGACCAGGTCGATGTCGTCCAGAGTTACGACGGGATCGTCGCTGGGAAGGGCGCTGGAGTCCGGAGTAGGCACTTCGTCAATGGGCGAGCCACTCAGGTCGATATTGCTAGAACAGGCACTTGCAAGGAGTGCGATAGCAAGAAGTGTTGGGATGAATTTGCGCATGGTGAACCTCGTTGGCGGGTTGAGTCAACAGTACGACGCTCGCATGAAAGGTCCTGGTTCCCCGGGCGGACGATTTCCTCACGGATTATGCGAAATACCTGCGAATCGTTGCGCGAAGAGGAATGACAGCCAGGTACCTGAGGGGAGGGTTGGCTAATGAGGTGGCGCTAGTTGGTGGCGGGCTTCCATGTGGGCCGGTTGGACTCGTAGCTGTCGATGGAGTCGGTGCTACGCATGGTGATACCGATGTCGTCTAGGCCTTCGAGGAAACGCTCGATAACCGAGGCGCTGAGTTCGAAATGGGCGCTGATGTCCACCGCTGGTGCTTCGATTGAGCCTCGGGCAACATCGATGGTGATCTCCAGATCTGGATCGCCTTCGACGGCATGCATGAGCGCGGCAACGGTTTCCTGATCAATTTCGACCGGTACTAAACCATTTTTGGTGCAGTTGTTCTTGAAGATCGGTCCAAATCGAGACGACACAACTGCGGCAAAACCATATTGCTGGATAGCCCATACCGCGTGCTCGCGCGAGGAACCTGTGCCGAAGTTCGGGCCACCTAGCAAGATATTGGCGCCGATGTATTCCTCCTGGTTGAGCACGAAACTGGTGTCGTCGCGCCACTCAGAGAAAAGGCCCTTTTCGAAGCCGGTGCGTTCGACGCGCTTGAGCCAATCGGACGGGATGATTTGGTCGGTGTCAACGTCGGAGCGATTTAGCGGAACGGCACGACCTTGTACTACTTGAACTGCTTCCATGATCGTTATGCCTCCAAGTCGGCGGGCGTCGCAAAGGTGCCCATGATGGCCGTGGCCGCGGCCACCTCAGGTGATACGAGGTGCGTACGGCCACCTCGGCCCTGACGTCCTTCGAAGTTACGGTTACTTGTGCTGGCACAACGTTCGCCAACGGTGAGTTTGTCGGGGTTCATGGCGAGGCACATCGAGCACCCCGGTTCGCGCCAGTCGAAACCGGCTTCGATGAATATCTGGTCGAGTCCCTCTTCGATGGCTTGGGCTTTGACGAGGCCAGAACCGGGTACGACGAGCGTGCGCATGCCGTCTTTGACCTTGCGGCCTTTGACGACGGCTGCGGCTGCCCGGAGATCTTCGATGCGGCTGTTCGTGCAGGAGCCGATGAAGACGGTGTCGACCTTGATCTCACTGGTTGGGGTGCCCGCCTCGAAGCCCATGTATTCGAGAGCACGTTTGGCGGCATCTTGTTCGTCGAAATTGGTGAAGTCGCTTGGTGACGGGATGTTTGCACCAACCTCGATGACCTGGCCAGGGTTGGTTCCCCAACTAACGTGGGGCTTGATCGTCGAACCGTCGAGGACGACTTCGCGGTCAAAGACGGCATCGTCGTCGGTGTGCAGTTCGGTCCATGCCGCGAGAGCAGCATCCCAGTCGTCGCCAGCGGGGGCGTGCGCGCGGCCTTTGAGATAGTCGTAGGTGGTTTGGTCTGGCGCGATGAGTCCGGCTTTGGCACCGAACTCGATGGCCATGTTGCACACGGTCATGCGACCTTCCATCGAGAGGGCTTCGATAACGGACCCGCGGAACTCGGCGATGGCACCGATGCCGCCGCCTGTGCCAACCTTGCCGAGGATGGCCAGCACGACGTCTTTGGCAGTGGAGCCTTCGGGAAGTTCGCCGTTAACGGTGATGGACATGGTCTCTTGCGCCGGCTGAGGCAATGTCTGGGTGGCGAGCACGTGCTCAACTTCGCTGGTGCCGATGCCGAAGGCAATCGCGCCGAACGCTCCGTGGGTGGAGGTATGGCTATCGCCGCAAACGACAGTCATGCCAGGTTGGGTGAGGCCCAACTCCGGGCCGACTACATGGACGATGCCATTGTTGGGGTCGCCCATCGAGAACAGGCGGATGTCGAATTCCTTGCAGTTGTCCCGTAGCGTCTGCACCTGCTTGAGTGACACCGGATCTTCGATCGGAAGATGGATGTCTTTGGTGGGGATGTTGTGATCTTCGGTAGAGATCGTGAGGTCGGGGCGACGCACGGGCCGCTTGGTAATGCGTAGGCCATCGAAGGCCTGAGGCGATGTGACTTCATGAATGAGGTGGAGGTCGATGTAGAGCAGGTCGGGTTGGCCGCCGCCGGTGCGGACGACGTGTTGCTCCCAAACTTTCTGGCTAAGGGTCTTTCCCATGATCAATTCCTGGAAGGTAGTTGACGTTCTCACATATTGGGACAATAATCCCGGTGTATGGAATCTACGATAAGCGGCGTTGGCGTAATCGACAAGGCAATGACCATCATTTCTGTCGTAGAGCGACAAGAACAGTCGTTAGCCGACCTTGTTACTTCCACTGGTTTCTCGCGGGCCACAGCCCATCGCCTCGCCGCAGCACTCGAAGTGCATGGACTATTACGCAAAGACAACGAAGGTCGGTACACGATTGGCTTTCGCGCCGTCAGTCTGGCTCAGGCGGTTGGTGAAATGTCGATGGCGGATAAAGCGCTCCCCGCATTAGCAGAACTGCGAGATAGCACGGGCGAAAGTGCCCAACTGTTTGTTGTAGAAGGGAGCACTCGGGTATGTCTGGCCTCGCTGGAGTCGCCGCATGGCTTACGCACGATTGTTCCCACGGGAGCAATTCTGCCGTTGGGAAAGGGCTCGGGGGGTCGGGTGCTCGGCGGGGAGACGCCCGGATCCGAAGACTGGATCGAAAGTGTGGCTGAACGAGAAACCGGCGTCGCATCAGTGAGCTCGCCAATCATTGTTGATGGTGAGGTCGTAGCGGCCGTGAGCGTTTCCGGCCCCATCGAACGCATGAGCACAGAACCGGGAAACCTGCACGGCGTTGCCGTGGTGAGGGCGGCTTCCGCAATCGCTGCGGCGTTGACCTAGCTGGTTGAGACCGAGGGGCGCCTGTTCATTTGCTTTCGGCTGGTGAGAAACGCGCCACACAGGATGAGCACAGTTCCGGCTATTTCTGCTACCTCGACCGTTTCATCTCGGAAAACAACACCAAGAACGATCGCCACGATCGGGACGAGGTAACCGATCAGCGCCGCTCGGCTGGCCCCGGTGCGGCCACCAAGGGAAGCAGCCATTGCCCGCGCTATCCCGGTACCGACGACACCCAGAATGATTACCGCGACGAACGAATTGCGGGTTGGACTCGAGCGGATTGCCTCGAAACCGCCCCAAGGGGCCAGGACAAGTGTGCCCAGAAAGAGGGCTCGCATGATGACGGCAGGACCGCCGTATTTCTGCTGGAGCGGAACAGTCAGGTTGCTGGAAATCCCGTAGCCAAATACCGCGACGAGTAGCAGGGCCACTCCGACGGGTTGAGCGTCCGCTCCGGTCACGTTGGGCGCCGTCATTATGATGACGCCCGCGAAACCTACCAAAAGACCGCGAACCTGGTTGGTCCCGGGACTTCGGCGAAGCATGAGAATTGAAATGGCGAGTATGCATAGGGGCGTAGCGGCGGTGATCATCCCCGCGACTGACGACTCAACCCGCTGCTGCGCCATGCCGTACAGCACCGCTGGTCCGGCGTTACCGAATAGGGCGATCAAGGCAATGACCGGCCACGCATTTCGGTCTACGGGTCGACGTGCCGGGGGATACAGCGAGAGTGCCAATCCTCCGAGTGCTAGCCGAACGAAAGCTATTGCTGCTGGGCTAAGTGATTCGAGGCCGATTGAGATCCAGAGGAACGATGACCCCCAGATGCCCGCAGTGGCCAGCAGAAGACCCCAGTCCGATGGCGCGAAGCTACCGGTGTTGGTTCCCTCCGCAGTCATCCGGCCGAGGGAAGTAGTACGCATGACGGTGACTATACGACTGATGGTGCCTAGCCGTGCCCAGAACAGAGCCACCCAAAACCGCCGGACCCAAAACCGCCGTGCCCAAAATCTAAACGTTCTGGGAGTGTGGGAACTGCGTTCCGCAGTTCCCACACTCCCAGAACGAGAAAAGAACGAGAAAAGACTGAGGGATGGGTGGGGTCGGGGCTATTTGCGGGCCGCAGCCTCCCGCATGGGGCCGCCGATTCCTGACTAGATGACGGGTTCCATCTCTGGTTTGGGGAGTCCGGCTTCGCCTTCGATATCGATGGTGGGCAAGATGCGATCGAGCCAATTGGGAATCCACCAGTTGGCATCACCCATGAGCTTCATGGTCGCAGGCACTAGCACGATGCGGACAATGGTGGCATCCACGAAGATGGCGGTTGCGAGGCCGAGGCCCATCATCTTGATGACCGGATCATCGCCCAACACGAACCCGGCGAATACCGAGATCATGATGAGCGCGGCCGAGGTAATGACGCGCGCCGTGCTGGCGATGCCGTGGACAACAGAGGAGTCGTTGTCCTGGCTGACGAGGTATTCCTCGCGCACACGGGACAACAAGAAGACCTCGTAGTCCATGGACAACCCGAACAAGATGGCAAACATAAACATCGGGATGAATGAGACAATCGGAACGGTTGTTTCGAGACCGATCAGCCCCTTGCCCCAACCCCACTGGAACACCATGACCAACACGCCGTAGGCGGCGCCGATGCTCAAAAGGTTGAGCAATGCCGCTTTCAACGGCACGAGTACGGATCGAAACACGACCATCAGGAGCAGGAATGACAAAATGATCACGGCCGCGATGAACGCGGGCAAGCGACTGTTTACTCGGTCGCCAATGTCGGCGAAGCTGGAAGTACCTCCACCAATATGGGCCCTGGCAGGACTGTCGGCCAGCACCGGTGGGAATACATCAGAACGGATCCGTTTAATGGTGTCGCGTGTCTCGGGGTCCTGCGGCGCGGAGTTAGGGAACGCAACAATCGTGGCAACCCCGGCATCGGTGTTGACTTCGGCGGGGGAGACCCCGGCGATGCCCTCGTCGGCGGCGATTGCAGAACCCAGCGCCTCGATAATGCTGGCATCTTCGGAGATATCTACCGCAATGATGAGCGGGCCGTTGACCCCGGGACCGAATCCCTCAGCGAGGAGATCGTAAGCCTGACGTTGCGTGTAGGTCTCCTTTAGCGCCCCGTCGTCAGGGAAGCCAAGGTTGAGGGCCAGTACCGGCGCGGACATAGTGAGTAGGAGAGCAGTCACGCCGATGAGGTAGGCCCAAGCGTGCTGAGAGACGTGAGTAACCCAGCGTTCCCAACCTGCACCAGCGACTTTGTCTTTGGCGCTTTTGCGCTGGGGGATCGAGAGCCGATTGATCCAGTGGCCGGAGAGACCCAAAAAGGCGGGCAGCAACGTGATGGAGGCGACGACCATGATCAGCACGATGATTGAGGTGGCCACACCGGCGGCGGTCATGAATGGCACACCTGAGACCGCGAGACCCAGGATGGCGATGACGACGGTGCCGCCCGCGAAAATGACCGCTTGGCCTGCTGTCGCGACGGAGCGACCAACGGATTCTTCGATGGTCATGCCGCGCGCTATATGTTCGCGATGGCGGGTGACCAGGAACAATGCGTAGTCAATGCCAACGCCCAGGCCGATCATTGATCCCATTTGTGGGGCCCAACTCGGAATGTCGATGAGGTAGTTGAGCAGTGACATCAAACTGATACCCAGGGCCAGGCCAAAGAGGGCCAAGCCAACGGGCAAGAACATGGCAATGACTGATCGGAACGCGATCAGCAGAATGATTACCGCAGCAAAGAGCCCCAAAATCTCGCCGATGCTCTGCTCGGGTTCTTCGAATGATTGGAAAAGATCACCGCGGGCCTCGACACGCAGTTCAGAATCTGTCCCGGCTTTCTCCGCCAATTCTTTGAAATTCTGGAGGTCGGCGAGGGTGAGTTCTTCCAGCACCGGATATTGCACGCTGATAAGGGCGATCTCACCGTCGGACGAAACTGAGCCGCTCATGACGGCTGTTTCGGGCCCCTGAGCTAGCGCATCGGCCGGATTGCTGGCACCGATGACCTGGTCAAGGCTGACGACATCAGTGTGGAGGTGCCCGAGTGCGACCACTGCCTCGGGGTGATCAAAGAACGATCCGGCGTCGGCTGGAGTGACGACGAGTTGTGCAGTTAGGCCGGCGCGGTCGGACTGGGCCGAGGTTAGAAGGTCGACCGCGTCTTGGCTGTCGAGTCCAGGAACAGCGAAAGAGTCTTCCAGGTCTTTCCCAAATCTGGCGGACATGCCAATGACAAGGGCAGCAACCAGGAACCATGCGCCGATAACACGCCACGGGTGGCGGGCAGCAAATCGTCCGAGTCGGTAGAGGGCATTCGACATAACAGTTCATCCTTGGGG
>CAXMUI010000246.1:0-3608 GCA_964196475.1 uncultured Acidimicrobiia bacterium | reverse complement strand
ATGAGACGGTTGGCACCGTCGGCGATTCCGGCCTCGTCTACAGAAATCGAATAGACACACACTTTGTGGGTTCCAGGGCGGATAGCTAACTCACGGAAGAACCCATGATCGCCATCGATGCCGAAAGCCCGGTTGATGTCGGGCCGAGGTTTGTTTGCAGCCGCAACCGGGGTATCAAGTGCCACTGGTTCGCTGGATCCGTCGAAGAAGGCATAAACATGCACAACCGTTGAGTGGGATGGCTTGTCGGGATCATAGGACCAGCCCTGAATGCGGATTAGGCCGGGCCCTGGTTCAAGGACGTCAAGCTGGGCCTCGGCGTAGCGTTTCACGAAACCCAGGTTGTCTGGTGGTGTCGAGGGAGTGGGTGACGTGGGGTATTTGGCGAACCGGTGGGTTGTGTACATCGTTGCTCCATCACGGACCACGCCCACACCGATGTGCGTAAAGCTTGGGTCAATGAGGTTTGCAAGGTGTCCGGAACTGTTAACGAAAGCGTTCATCAATATGGCGATGTTCGGGCCAAGGCCGACGTTCTCGCCGATTTTTTGCCAGCCGGCGGGTGCGCCGGCCGTGATGTCTGCGGCGTGAAAGACATAACCGGCGGACTCCATGGCCCAGGTGTGATCTCGCGCCGCGTCGCGGATGCTCACCTCAAGTGTCAATGGGCCGACACCGTATTCGGCCCGCAGCACATTAATTGCCGTTACGAAGTCTTGCTCCTCTGAAATAGAGTTCGATGCCGCGGCCTCAGCGGGAGCGGCAGCAATGATGAGTTGGACGGAGAACAAAGTCAGGATCAAGGTCAATGCCAAGATCCGACGCGGGATGCGAGAAGCGGAGGCGATAGTCATATTTACCTAATCGGTGTTTATCTGGCAGTGCTTGAGGATTATCTGGCAGTGCTTGAGAGTCAGAGGCCCAGACTGAGTCGTCCGACCCATGGACGTTGCTCATACGCTGGGCTAATGATCGATTTGGCCGCCCCAACTGTCCTTTTGCAGTGGGCTGTGGGGGGACTTTTCTTTACCTGGGTCACCACTCGTCGCCGTGAGGTCGGCATTGGCTACGGCTGGACAATGCGTGGCACATATCTGGGAATTGGCGGATTGGGAGTGTGGATTGGGTTCCGATCCACCGAAGTTCCGTGGCGCGAATGGCCGGCGGTGTTCATGCTGTTGTTGACTGTGGTTGCGCTCGTCGTTTCCGTTTTGCGGCGCAAGGCCGGAGTGGAAGGTCAACGCGAGTTGGTAGCGCGTCGCGAGAAACGTGTGGCCGAGATGACAGGCATCGACAAACCCGAACAACGATTCGATCGCACCGCGGCAGAGTTCCCTCCGCTGCTCGATTTGCTCGGGCCAATCGTCGGAGCGGTTGGTCTTGTAGCGGGAGCGATGGAAGCGGGCGGTTCCGCTCCGCTAGCAATTGCCCGGACCCTGGTCGGGGCGTTGTTTTTGGGAGTCATTACTGACGCCATGTTGTTGGGTCACTGGTACCTGGTGCAGCCGGGGCTAAGCCGGGCACCTCTCAACGAGTTGGTGGGGTGGACTGCAGCGGTGTGGCCGTTCGAACTTCTGGTGTTGTTGTTGCCTACGGGAATGTGGTCAGTCCTGAATGGCACAATTGATGATCAATACAACGGACTATTGGGATGGTTCTGGGTTTGCTGCGTTGTCACCACGATCGGTCTCATTGGCGTGACGATGGCGGCATTAAGAGAGAAGCAGTACAGCGCGGTAATGGCAGCAACGGGCTTGTTATACCTTGCCATTCTCACGTCGTTCGGCATGGATCTCGTAGCCCGAGTGCTCCTAGACACGTAACTGATCGCCAGGGCAGCACCCGTTGATCTCGTAATAAAGGCCATCTTCGCCCTATGGTGTTGATTCCGTCTTTCTTTGGAGATTTGTTGTGGCTTTGACAATCAATGTTGTGCGTACGGTCCCTGTTCGGGCCAAGGCTGTTGCCCACTTGCTGACCAGCGACCGGGTTGCCAGTGAAGACGGCGCCTACGACTGGGGCACTTTGGCGTTCAGCGGATTCGAGGGTAAAGCTGGCACCACCGCCGTGGTTACGGTGGACGCTGTACCAACTTTGCTCGTTGGGATGGGTGCGGCCGATGCAATTGGCACGGCCGAGTTTCGTAAAGCTGGAGTGGCGATTGCCCGCAAATCCAAAAAGTTCGCCAATATTGCTGTGGTGCTTGACGGACTCGATCCCGATGTCGACCAACTAGCTGGGCTGAGCGAAGGCGTAGCGCTAGGCCACTATGAGTTTAACCAACTCAAGAGCGACGCTACGGCTTCCAAACTCACCAAGGTGTCCGTTGTAGCTGCGGGCAAAGGCCTTACCGCAGCGATTAAACGTGGTCAGATCGTCGCTGATGCCGTGAATTGGTCGCGCGATCTCGTCAACCGTCCCGGTGGTGAGCTAACCCCAGCAGAACTGGCTAAAGAAGCGGCAGACATGGCGAAGGCCGGAGGAATTACTGCCCAGGTTATGTCCCCGGCTGCCATTAAGAAGGCTCGATTAGGTGGTCTTCTCGGCGTCAATCGCGGGTCCGAACAAGAAGCGCGACTGGTGCGACTGACCTATACCCCCAAAGGGAAAGCCAAAGCGCATTTGGCGCTCGTGGGCAAAGGCATCACGTTTGACTCAGGTGGCCTTTCAATCAAAAGCGGAACGGGCATGATGACGATGAAGATGGATATGGGCGGGGCAGCGGCCGTACTCGGTGCGATGCGCGCCATAGCCGCCCTTGCTCCGAAGGTCAAAGTTACGTGTATTTGTCCCATGACCGACAACATGACGGGACCCGATGCCACCCGTCCGGGCGACGTGTTGGTGACTCGCAGCGGCAAGACCATCGAGGTTCTCAACACTGATGCCGAAGGACGCCTGGTGCTCGCCGATGGACTTACTTTGGCTTGCGAAGCCAAACCAGATGCCATTGTTGATGCGGCCACTTTGACAGGTGCATGCATGGTGGCGCTTGGCAATAGGTACGCGGGCTTGATGGGAAACGACGATCAGCTCATTGGACAGATCAAAGAAGCAGCCGACACGGCGGGCGAATTGCTTTGGCACCTCCCTTTGCCCGATGAGTACAACACACAGCTCGACTCCAAAGTGGCCGATATCAAGAACATTGGCGGACCATACGCGGGGGCCTTAACAGCCGGCCTGTTTTTGCAGAACTTTGTGGACAGCGATATCCCCTGGGCTCACCTGGATATCGCTGGTCCTGCTTTTGCTGATAGCGCAGGCGACGATCACCCCGCTGGCGGAACGGGTTATGGTGTGCGCACCTTGCTGGCATTGGTCGAGAGTATGGCTAGCTAGGAGTCGCCGCCGCACGGGTTGCCGCTCGACTGGTAACAGGGGAGTAGCGCCACTCGTGGAGTTGATTTTCAATGGCTGGGCCAGGGTGACCAAGTTGCTGTAGTGCCGCGGCCAACACCGTGGCATTGGTTAGCTGAGTGGCTTTGTATTGCTCGTCGTCTTGTTGTTGTTGCCAGAAGGCATGTGAACGTCCAAGATGCTCGGGTAGTCGTGCCCGTTGGCGGCGGTGCAACAGGGGAAGTCGCAGGCGGCACCAGAGTTCCTCG
>CAXMUI010000245.1:0-18267 GCA_964196475.1 uncultured Acidimicrobiia bacterium | reverse complement strand
CACCCCCAGAGCCCCCAACAGCGCCTACCAGTACGCGAACCCCACCAACTGGTAGGCCTAACACACACCCCGACCCCCACCGGGGCCTACCAGTTGGATAGTGGTTGGGTTTGCTGGGTGAAGATGGCCGCATCTGGGTTGCTGTCCGGAACACTGCCTGGTCCTGCGCCAAGTGAGGTGTTCCACCTCATCAAGTGTGCTTTTGGCATCAAACCAAAATTGAAAGAACATGAAATCTGCCAATTGCCATTCAATTTGTGCTGGATCTGGATACAACGGAAGCGTAGTTGTCACCTTTGATACAGCGTGGTTTCAAAGGGTTCGACCGCCTCATCGCTCGTCCCCCTTCTTTGGAGCACTCTGTGCGTCGCACAAAAATCGTTGCCACTATTGGCCCCGCCTCTCGATCCCCCGAAACGCTCATCGCCATGATGGAAGCGGGTCTCGATGTTGCCCGCATTGGCATGGCCCATGGCTCACTCGAAGATCACCTTGAGACCTACCGACTCGTGCGCGAAGCAGCCGCTGCGTGCAACAAAGATGTAGCCATCCTGATTGACCTTCCTGGTCCTAAGGTTCGTTGCTCACCGTTCGCAGAGGGCGGAACTCGCCTCAAAGATGGTCAGGCCATCACCATCATCGCTGGCGGTAAGGCGAGCAACGACAAGGTCATCTCAATCGATTACGAGAGCGTCGCTGAAGACGTCATGATCGGCGACCAACTCGCTCTTGGCGACGGCAACATCAGCCTTGTTGTTGACGGCAAAGAGGGTGACCGGGTCCTCGGGCATATTTTGCGCGGCGGCTTGGCTCAAGGTCGCCCCGGATTCCAGATTCCGTCCAATCGTCTCCGGATCGGCACGCCTACGGCGCAAGACTTGGTCTACGTGGATGCATTCGTCAAGGCAGGTGCGGACATGATCGCCGTATCATTCGTGCGCTCCGCTCATGACATGCGCAGCATCGGCACCGAGCCTGCCCCCAAGGGCCCATTGCTCATCGCCAAGATCGAAACCGAAGCCGCCATCGAAAACCTGGACGGCATCATCGAGTTCTCCGACGCCGTCATGGTGGCCCGTGGCGACCTAGGTCTTGAGTTCCCGATTGCCGAACTTCCCCACCTCCAGAAGCGCATTATCCACGAGTGCGTTGCACGAGGGCGTCCGGTAATTACCGCCACACAAATGCTCGAATCCATGGTCCACTCCCCCGTTCCTACACGCGCCGAGGCTACCGACGCCGCCAACGCCGTGTTTGACGGCACCAGCGCCGTGATGTTGTCGGGTGAATCCGCCATCGGAATCGATCCCACCAACGCAGTAGCAACCCTGGCCCGCATAATCAAAAGAGCCGACGAAGAGTTCGACCAACACGTTTGGGCCGACGTCCTCATTTCTGAAGGCCGCCGAACCAGTGGCGATGCGGCCACGACGACAACCGATGCCATCAGCAGCGCGGCGTGCCGCGTAGCCGAAGAAATCAACGCCAGTGCCATCCTGTGTCTTTCGCGCACCGGCTTCACCATCCGTGCCGTATCTCGGTTCCGCCCCGCGCAACCAATCTTGGCCGTAAGCCCTGACGAGCGAACCATTCGTCAACTGCAACTCAGTTGGGGCACCCGCTGCGAACACATAGCCGATCAAGCCACCACTCGCGACACGGTAGACCTAGCACTCATCGCTGCCCGCGATCATGGTCATGTACAAACCGGCGACGCCGTCGTGGTCATCTCCGGCCTATCCGCCAAGACCAAAGCCACCGACACCATCCAGGTAGTACTCGTTCCTTAACTCTGTTCTTCGCCGCCAAGGCGCTCATCACTTGTCGACCGAGGACACGGCCGACCCGCACACTCAGGCGTTTGCCAAGTTTCTCTTAACTGCTTCGGCAATCCTGGCTGGATTTTCCATGGGACCGAGGTGGCTAAGTTCCTCGAAGGTTTCCAGAGGCACATCACTTCGCTGGTTCGCTATCAGCGGAGCGAACTCGGCCGGGCCAAACTGATCGCCGCTGCGAGCGATCGTGACTGGCATGGTGGTGTTTGCGAACTCAACGACTGACATGTTGGGGAGCCAACCGCCGAACACATTGCCTTCAGTTTCAGGGCGGCAACGGAGCGTAACTTTTCCATCGGGTGTTGGCTCGAAACCGTAGTCAACGTAGGCCCGGAGCGCTTCGGGCGTCGCACTGTCGAAGGGCGGTTTGGCCGCATAGTGCCGGAAGGCAGCGTCGTACGAGTCGAACTCCGCGCGGCGCCGGCGGGCACTCTCAGCCAGGGGATTTCCGCGAGGTCCCGAACCCTCAGGCGCGGCCGGGAAAAGGATTGGCTCGTAAAGATAGGCCGCTTTAATCATGCCGGGGAAAGCCAGATCGACGCCCACGACGGCGGCTCCACCCATAGACCAGCCAACGGCCAACACCGGCTCATCGGTAACCGCGCCAATGACGGCCAACGCATCAGCAACCATTCGATCCCAGGTCACCGGGGTCATGGAAGTAGGTAATGGTGAGTGACCGTGACCCCGGAAATCGAACGACCAGCAATCGAAGTCGTCGGCAAGGTGATCGGCGACTGGCTGCCATATATGGCCATGGAAACCAGTGGCATGAAACATCAGCAGGATTGGTCGGTCGGGACCATAATCAGAACCAAGATGGTGCACGGCAATCTGCACGTCATCGCGCGAGGGGACCATGAGTGAATCAGTCATATTGCGCAACAGTGGTCAGTCGCTGACGCGACGGCCGTCTTCTACCAGGTTAATTTCGTAGAGCACCTTGTCGAGTGCATCCGCGGCAGAGATCGCCCCATATCGCTGGGGATTGTCGGGGCCACAACAACTCGCTAGCGGCGACAGAATCGTCCACGGGCTGGGATGGCAGAACTGCACCACCGAATACCGCTCGCCGGGCTGGTCGGGGTCGGCCACAACGCGATGGATGCCGCTAGGGATCAGATCGTTAGAAAGACGTTCGAGCATCATGCCTGTATTGATAATCATGTGTTGCGCGGGCGGCTTGGCATCCATGTACTCGCCTTCAAATTTCACTTGCAAACCACGGGCAGTGGCGCGCGGAAGGGCAGTAATGAGATTGATGTCGGCGTGCTCACCCGCCCAAACATGCGCACCACCTGGGGCGCCCTGCATGTCGGGGTAACGAATGGACCGGGTGAGGGTGGCACCATCGGTGAGAAGATCATCAAACAGCGACTCGTGGACACCCAGACCTACCGCAATGATGCGCAGGAAACGATGCTGGACGTCCTCGACCTGATTATGGAACTGCAACAACACATCGGTAATTCCTGGAACCGCAGCCTCGGGAAGAACAGGATCGTTATACCGGTGCGGGAAACGGGTGCGAAGTGGGTGCCCGTCGGGAAGGTTGGTGCCCCAGTTGAGCATCTCCTTCCAGTCGGGTGCATCGGAGCTTGCCGCTGTCTCGACTAGCAGACCGGTGTAGCCCGCCTGCCCGTGACTACCTTCGGAGACGTACTCAGCTTTAATTTCGGCGCTCTTGTGGAAGAACTCGGCCAACATTCCGTAGGCATCGTCGAGCAACGTCTCACTGATATCGCTCGTCGTGTACACAAACCCAGTGGTCAGGCTGCGCATAACACCATCGACTACGGCTGATCGCGCGGCAGCGTCACCGTTTTCGAATGCTAGAAGATCTACGTCGAGAATTGCATCACTCATAGTTGTACTTTAGGCAAGCAAACTGACCAATGCCCAAAGGGCCGAGATAGCACCAACCGCAATCATGGCCAGGCTGCGAGCCAAAGGCGGCCGTTCGAGGTCGTTCTCGTATTTCTGATTCTCGGGAGGTCGAACCAGTGCAAAGGCCGTACCGAATGCCAATGCTCCACCCATAGCAATCACGAGGTAGGCCAGAAGATCTTCACCAAGAAACATGCGTAGTGCCTAACCTTGATCGCTCATAGCGACATCGAACTCATCGTACTGGTGTACATATTCCAGTACGTCATCGACATACTCAGCCGAATTGTTGTACGTGCGATACGCAAGTCGAAGTTGACCATCCTCGGTCATTGGAGAGACCCGAGTGCACAAATACACGGCAACCGTGGCCGCGCCGTCGTACATGTTGTTGGGATCGGCAACTCCGTCATCGGTGGCGTCGACCGCAACTTGGCCCCACGAGCGAGGCAGGAACTGAAACAGACCTACGGCCCGGTCATACACGGCATCGCCGTCGAGGGCTCCGCCATCGGTATCGAACACAGTCGCTGTTCCTTCGACCGTGCCGTCCAACACAATGCCAAGGAAGGGCGTCGTGACATTACCCGTGGCATCAATAAAGCCGTTCTTGTCGCGCCCATGGTTGGACTCGACACGACCGATTCCCGCAATAGCCTGCCACCGCAACGCACACTCCGGATAGGTAACCGCCGTAACGGCCTCAGCATGCAGGTAGGCATCAAGCGTCACCAGTGATAAACCCAGTCCGGTAACCCGAGCACCCATACGACTCTCCGCCAACTCGGCCAGTTGTTCGGGAACCAGGACTTCGAGACGGTCGCGCTCCTGTGTCGCAGCTTCCAACTGTCGGACTATGGAGGTATGAAGACTGTTTTGCTCAGCAAGGGCAGCCTCAACCTGGTCGACGTCGTCCAAGAGGTCCGCCAACAACGCCTGGCCAACTTCGCGACGGCTCGTGAGATCTTCGACCGCCACGCCAACCAACGTATTACGTGTGGCATTGGTGTAGAGCACTTCAAGATTCTCGCCTGCGGTCTGACCCGAGTGACCAAACACGTAGCGAGTGACAGCGGTGGATTTTAGGGCTTCGGAAACCATTGCTTGATCGGTTTGAATGGCAGACAAGTCCCGTTGGCTAATAGCCCGGTGCGCTTCTAGCGCTGCGGCCAGCTCGCCATACTGTCCTTCGCTTTGCGTCAGCGTGCGAACCTGCAAACGAAAGCTAGCTAACGCGGTTGCGTCGGCGACCAACTGATCACGGAGTTCCTGAATATCGGTTCCGTCGACGGAGACTCCAGCCGACCTTGGGTCAATGGTTCCGATACTGCGCCAACGTTCCCCGAAACCGACAGAGTCGAGGGCCGACAACAATGCCACATCGATTGTCTCGTCAAGCTGCGACTCCTCTGAGATTGAGGAGACAGCGTCAGTTGATGACTCGGTTCCCGTAAGAGCCCGAAGTACGCCAACCTGCGCACTCGTAGCTGAGGCCGCCGCAAACACTGCGACGACAGCCACTAAAGCCACCCACGCACGCATGCTCCTCACGGCGCGCCAAAAGCGCGACAAAGGTTGCAACATTAGTAATCTCCGGGAGCTGACCCTGCTGCTAGCTCGAGGGCAAACACCCGCAGGCGTTCGACCACGGCGGGGTCGGGATCTTGACAACGCGTGACCGCCGTCTGAATAGCAGCGAACGTGTCGGCATCAAGCCCGCAATCTTCACACATTTCGAGGTGACCAATAACATTGTTCGCGGTGGGTCCACACAGCTCACCATCGAGATGCGCATGCAAGACGCGCATGACCTCAGCACAACTTGGGTCGCCTGACAGCTTTACGGCTGCGGGTTCAACTGGCTTGGGCTGCCAAAACTTCCAGCGCAAGACAACACTCCGTACTCGAGAAACCGCACAAGCGGCCGGCGCCCTCATTGGCGTCGGGTATCCAGGGTAGAGGCAATACGAAGTGCTATGCACAGTCGGCGGCCGACTAATCGCGCAGGGTCAGCTAGCGGTCATCCACCGCAGAGCCTTTGGATCCTGGTCGGCGACGTTAAAAAACTCATCAAAAGCCTGTTGTTCATCGGGTTCGACTTCATGAATACCCAGTTTGCCAGGCCGTTGCGTCTGCCCAATGGCACTCATAAGTTCGTGCGATTCACCTGGTTCGTAGCCCAGTAAATGCGCCATCTCAAATGCTGATCGAACGCCATGTTGCGTGGCCCGATCACATACCTGTTTCGTGTCAGCCAACAGTTTTTCAGCAGTGACATTGGCATTGGCCACCGTTGCATTTGCTTGCACCATCGCGGCAGTCAGTATTTCTTGCGCTCGTTCTTCGGCCGAAGCGACAACCACATGGGCTCGCAGTTGGACCTGTCGTTGCCTTTCGAGTTGCGCCCGAAGTTCCACAATCCGATGGCGCATGGCATCACCGGCCCGGTGTACATCGTCGCGGTTGTAACCGCGACCAGCCGACCGGTATCGAGCCGAAAGCAGTGAGTCATCCGATGCCAGATATGCGGCGGGTGGCGCATCAAAAGTGGCCGTTGAACGACTAACTGGTGGTGGCGGGCGGTTGTCTGCGATCAACATCAGTATTTCTATCGGCACATTCCCGCCGCGAATTAGGAGAAACTTCCGGAGGCCTTCTCAACCTTTTCGAATATTTTTCAGAAATCACTAAAGCTTCGGTTGAAACATGCCGATAGAGATGCGAAGCGTCCAGATTTAGTGCCCGAAAGCTGCGAGCCATGCCTCGGGAGTCTTCGGAGCAAATACAAAATTATGCTCGCGAGTGTGCCCCATCGAAGCCGACGGCATCGGCGAGTAAAGGTGCCCCGGAAACAAAACAGTGTCGTCAGGAACCTTGGCGAGGCGTTGGGTGAGGCTTTCGTAAAGCTGCGCTGGGTCGCCGCCCGGCAGATCCGTACGACCACAACCGTCGAGAAAGAGCGTGTCTCCGGCCAACAAACGGCCGTCGACTAGGAAGCACTGGCTCCCTGGCGTGTGACCTGGCGTGTGAATGAGTTCGATGTCGATGGCACCTACCGAAACGACATCACCGCTCACATGGGTGACCAACTCAGCATCAGTTAGTCCAGTGACTTTACGTACAAACTCAGCTTCGTCATTCTGTACGTGGACCGGCACCGACGTGTGCTGTTGCAGTTCGGCCACGCCCGCTAACTGAAATCCCATCATGGAGCCACCGACATGATCGGCGTGATAGTGAGTGCCAAGAGCCCCGACCACTTTGAGCCCATCAGCTTCGACCAAATCGACCAATCCGGCTGGGTCGTAGGCCGGATCGACAATGACTGCTTCTCCGGTTTGGTGATCGCCAACGACGTAGGCGAAGTTGCGCATTTGGGTGGCAATTTCATCGCCAACAGCAAAGTCGCGCCCCGAAAGTAGCTGTCGGAAATACAGACGATCATCGGTCATGAGGCACTTACCGGCTGTGTCGTGGAAGCTGCGTAGGTGAGAAGGAGCTTTTCGAGCAGAGCCTCACGGTTGTGCCCGAATGGGGCGTAAATATCAGCCTGAGTAGCAAAAGGTGCCACGAACTGTTCGTGCATCGGCTCGACAAATTGACGCCACTGCCGTTCTACGTCAGCGACATCACGACCTCGCTCAACCGTGTCACGGGCTATTCGCCGATCGTGGCGCACATCCGGAGGAACATCAAGATAGACGGACGTATCAACAAGCTCACGAACCTCTTCAATCGTAAACAGCAATATGCCCTCGACGATGACAAGATCGGCGGGACCAGCGGTGTTGGTCACTGCGGCACGAGTGTGCGTAGAAAAGTCATAAGTCGGAACCTCGACCGTGCCCCCACTTTGCAAAATACGAAGCTGTTTCACAAAAAGCTGGTCATCAAGGGAGTCGGGATGATCCCAATTGACCTGCGATCGCTGCTCGGGCGTCAGGTGGGAATGATCGTGGTAGTACGAATCAAACGACACCACGGACACGGCGCCGTCGAACTTCGCAAGTACCTGGTTTACCAAGTACGTCTTACCCGCACCACTGCCGCCACAGATCCCCCAAACAGGAACGTTCAACATGTTTGCGTCAGTCAAGATACTGGTTCCCGTGTCCACGGGAGTTGAGCCTAACGCGAGTTGGCTCGACGGCCCTAAGCGACATCGTCGGGCTCGCTCGGAGGTGTCGGTGTTTTGCGACGACGCCACGCTTCTTCAGCCAACGAGACAACCTCGCGCAACGGCAAACCAATGAGTTCGGCGACCTTCGCGGCATCGTCGTGCTCGACCTTGACGCGGCCGTGTGAAACCTTGACACGGATCGGCCGACCCTCAACATCGACACTTTCCAACGTGCGAGCCTGCGGCCACCGTTCAAGTTGCCGACCGCGAACGCCAAGCGATCCAGTCTCGCGCACCAAAGTTCGCCCAACCTGCGCGCTGAGAATTGGATCGCACAGTGCCGAAATGGTGTAGGCCGGCCGACCCTTCTTCATCACAATTGGTGTGATCCATGCATCGTGGGCTCCGGCAGCGAGGACCGCGGAAATCGCATGGGCCAAAGTTTCGCCAGTGGCATCATCAACATTTACATCGAGTTGTGTGACCGGCTGACCGGTGGCGAGCTCGGCGGCTTTTGTGCCCAACACCACCTGCGTAAGATTTGGGCGATCAGAAAGCTCGGCGTCACCAGCACCAAATCCGCTGGCTCCGATCGTCATTGCTGGCATGGGACCCCAGCCCTGCACCATCGTGGAGAGCAACGCTGCTCCTGTTGGAGTCGTGAGCTCGAGGTTGACATCGATGCCGTAAGTGGGTGCGTCGACCAACAGCGCAACAGTCGCCGGAGCTGGATTAGGAATAATTCCGTGTGCTGCCTTGACCGTTCCGATTCCAGTAGCGACCGGACTGGAGTACACCTCGTCGATGCCGAGCACCTCCAATGCCGCGCAGGATCCGACTACATCAACGATGGCATCAAGTCCGCCAACCTCATGAAAATGCACTTTGTCGGGTGACCGGCGATGCAGTTTCCCTTCGGCATGAGCGAGCGCATCAAACGTGGCCAGGGAGCGGGACCGGACACGTTCCGGTAAACCAGCCTCCTCAACCAGCGCAGCAATGTGCGCGGCGGTCCGAACAACGGATGTTTCTTCGGTAGCCACAGTGACGCTAGTAGCGGCTATCCCGCCGCGAAGAACAGGCTCTGCCTGGAGTTCCCAACCTTCGACCGGCAAGAGATTGAGAAGTTCTCGTACTTCCTCGATGTCAGCTCCGGCATCGATGAGTGCCCCAAGGGCCATGTCGCCCGCAATGCCAGAAAAACAATGAAACCAAGCGATATTGCATCCGTTGCTGGTGCTATCGGTCATTGATCGGGTCTCCTGTATTGCTTGTTCCAAGTCCGAACATGCGCACAATCGCGCTGGCTGCTCCAAATCCGTTGTCTATTCCTACCACCGTGATTCCCGATGCGCAGGAAGACAACATGCCCAGCAAGGCTGTTACACCCGCTAATGACGATCCGTAGCCCACGCTGGTTGGCACAGCAATCACCGGAGCAGCAGTGAGTCCGCCAATTACGCTGGCGAGTGCGCCTTCCATTCCGGCAACAACCACGATGGCGTCGGCCGCAGCAATTGTTTCGGTTTCGGCAAGTAGGCGATGAATCCCTGCCACGCCGCAATCATTCAATCGATCGGGCGGATAACCATAAGCCGATAGCACTGCGTCAACTTCATCGGCAACAAATTGGTCAGCGGTTCCCGCAGAAATGACCAGAACTTGTGATCCGGTGCGGGTCGATGTCGGTCGCATATTCCAAACCACAGTGTGGCCCAGAGCGACGCCCGAGGGATGGGCCTGCAAACTCGCCGTCGCCTGGTTTGCATCCGCTCGACTCAAGATGACCGGCGCGGCTCCTGCACCCAGTAATTCGGTGACAATTGCAACGCATTGTTCTGCAGTTTTTCCTGGAGCATAAATCGTTTCGGCCATACCCTGGCGCAACGATCGGTGATGATCCACCCGAGCAAAACCAAGATCGGCGAATGGTAAATGACGAAGTGAAGCGACCGCTTCGTCGGCTGTAGTCGCACCAGAGCGAATCGAGTCGATCAATGATCGAAGGGCTGCTTCATCCATACCCGCAAAATCTACCGGGACGCGGCACATGGTGGGACTATCCTTCGCCAAGTGAATGTTAAATCCACCTCCGCTCGTCCCAGCCGCATTGGTTACTTGGGTCCGGCTGGCACCTTTACGGAGCAAGCGCTGCTGACGCAGCCTGACCTCGCCGCCGCCGAACATGTATTGTTCCCCAGCTTTGCGGACATCTTCCATGCCGTTACCACCGGTGATGTTGATCAAGCATTTGTTGCGATTGAAAATTCAATTGCGGGATCAGTCAACATCACGATCGATACGTTGATCTTCGAATCCGAGCTCATCATTCAACGTGAAGTAATCATTCCCATCGTGATGAACCTTCTCGTCAAGCCCGGTTCGACGCTCGAAGACATCACGGAGGTTCGTTCCATCCCGATTGCGACCGAACAATGTCGCGGTTGGTTGCGCGAACGCCTGCCCGACGCCGCCATGGTCGCCTCCAATGCCACCGCCGAAGCTGTCCAAGCTGTTGGCAATGCCTCCGATGGGTCGGTGGCCGCAATCGGAGCATCCTTAGCCGCCAAAATTTACGGCCTTGATATCTTGGCGCCCGATATCGCCGATCACCCCGGTGACCAAACCCGCTTTGTTCTTGTCGAACGATCAGGTGTGGCCCCTCGCACCGGTCACGACAAAACGTCCATCGTCGTCTTTCAACGGTCAAATGAACCTGGTTCGCTTCTTGCCATTCTGCAAGAGTTTTCGGCCCGACAAATCGATCTTTCCAAGCTCGAATCTCGACCCACCAAACGCGAACTCGGTGACTACTGTTTTCTGATCGATTTTCGCGGACATATCGCCGACGAAGTCGTGGCCGACGCACTGCGTAATCTCAAGGCGAAAGGACACAAGATCAAGTTCCTTGGTTCCTTCGCAGCCGCGGGCGACCGGTCGACCGAAACACGGGCCGAAGCAAACAAGACTTGGGCCGAGGCCAAAACCTGGGTCGCCGACCTTCAGGCCGGAATCGGCCAGTAACGCGACGTTCCCGCGCTGCTCCGCCGCTAGCCTCAGAGGCGGAGGGATGGCAGAGCGGACGATTGCGTTGGTCTTGAAAACCAATGAGGTGAAAGCCTCCGGGGGTTCGAATCCCCCTCCCTCCGCTCTTGTGATGTCTCAGGACATCGGAACCTCCCGAACCCCCGGTTCGGGAGGTTCTTTAGTTTTTGAAGCGTGGTTGGTAGCCGACGTAGAGGTTGCCGGGTCCGGTCTCGCCGCGGAAGTCGAGCGATGCCGGCAGTCAGGAGTTGATCCACCTGGGCGTCGAGTCGGCTCCAGAGACTCGGCGTGGTTGACATCGCCGCTGGGCTCGGGCGCTGAGGCCTCAGGCTCCGGCATCGCGGTTGTCGGCGGATCTTCGCTGGGGCTCTCTGAGCCGTCAGCCTCGCTTGTCGCATCGGACGCGGTATCGGCTTCTTCGGCGCTGGGGCTTGGCACGGACGGTTCCGTCGAGCGACAGCGCCAACATTGAGGACTGGATAGCGCGGGGATCATCGGACCCGCAGCAGGGATTCCTCGACCCATCCTCGAGTGAGACGACGGTCGCGCCAGGACTCTGCCCGGGCTGCCACCGAAGATCGAACTCAGTCGCCCCAGTCGACGCGGGCACCGACCGCGGCCAGATCATCTCGAGTCTCGACAAAGACTGCTTGGTACTTGTACCAGGGGACCGCGTTCCAGAGGTGGTGGACGAGATGATAGTTCTGGCCGAGAAACAGCACGTTGAGCGTGCGACTCGGGAGGGCGCGCGTGTCGTGGAAGCGTTCGGTCGAGTCGAAAGGCAGGTGCGGGATCAGATCGAATGCGAGGGCGAGGAAAGCGAGCGACACGAGCACCGGTATGACGAAGACGACCAGGAGGTCGACCGCGTGGCCGGTCACAACCGACGCGATGATCGCCGCGACGATGGCGACGTCGATCACGAGTTGCGTCCACCAGTGACGCCGCTTCTTGGCCCAGTCGCGTCCGTAGTAGTGGGTCCGGTAGGTCCACAGCGGTGCGAGCAACCAGAGTGGCCGAAGCCAGCGAGGCGACCGGGCGACATCCATATCGGGGTCGATCTCGGGCTGGTTGGTGTAGGAGTGGTGCTTCGTGTGGCAGGACCGAAACATCGGAAGGGTCACGGTGAGCGCGAGGCCGGTCGGCCATCCGAGGAAGTCATTGATCCGACGGCTGCGGTGGGCGACGCGATGAGACGCCTCGTGCATGACGGTGAACCCGACATACCTCGCGAGCGTCCCGAACGTGATGGCCGTCCACGCGGGAACCGCGCCCCAGAGGTATGACAGCGACACAACCAGTGACACGAGGAACGCCCCGAACATCCAAACGGTCGGGTTCTTCCACATGGCGACCGCCGGGGCGCCGCGGTGCGAGGCGCTTGGCCGGATGGTCTTTTTGCGGTCCTGGCTCGTTGCTTCGGCAGCTATCGTGGTCATAGGGTTATGATACAGATTGTGAGTATCATGTCAATACTATTCGTTAGGGAAGGTGGGATCGCGTGGCTCGGCCTCGGGTGACGGAGTCGGAGGCGGTACTGGAAGCGGCTTGCCGTCGATTGGCGTCGCATGGCATCGCTGGCACGACCGTCGACGACGTCGCCGCCGAGGCTGGCGTTTCGCGCGCCACCGTCTACCGCTACATCGGCGGCAAGAACGAGATCGTCCCGGCCGTGATCGGACGCGAGGCGCAAGAAGTGCTGGATCGAGTCGCTGCAGTCCTTACCGCCTCGTGCACCTCCGCAACGGCGGTCGCCGATGCCGTTTCGACTGCGTTGACCGCTATCGGGGAGAATCCGGTCCTGGCTCGCCTGACCACGATCGACCTCATGGAGACGCTTCCGTTCATCACCGCCAAGGCGGCATCGCTCGTCGAGGTCGCGGTGTCGACCCTTTCCCCGGCGATGCGGGCCGCGCCCGCGCTCACCATCGACGACCGTGCGGTCGAGGCGGCCATCGAGGAGGCCACCCGCTTCGTATTGCTCCACCTGACCACCCCGCGGCTTGACGGTTCACGGCTCGATCCGAGCGATGCGGGCCAGCGTGCCGCCGTACTGATCGCACCGATGCTTGAACAGGCCTCAGAACGGCGCTAGGCGAGCGGTGATACTGCTCGAACTCCCGCGAGCCAACGCCTGCCTCGTCTTTGGTCGAAAACAAGTCCTGCTCCTCGCGGTGACGACGGTCGCGACGCAGTCGGTGTCATGAAGGACAAGGGGGTGTCGAGTTGGGGCGCCTGACTGGCCGACTCCCGGCGGCTATCCGTGGAGTTCTCGAGATTCTTGGCGTGATTTAGGGAAGCCGTGACCCCGTGCCCAGCCTGTCTAGGGTTTGAAAGCTGTCCTGAACAACAAGGTTCCTATGTCCTGAACCACAACACCCCTCCGTCCGCTCTATGTTTCTGTGGCCCGGTGCGAACCGGTCGGGCCACAGGACTTTCATAGAAGTTCGGCGCTAGCCAGCGGTAGTGCGGCAGTTGGGCTTGTCCAGAACATTGAGCAGTAGATTCTCACCGTCGTGAGCGCCAGTGGGATCAACCCCAAGGGCAAACAGGCACACTTGGTGAGGACCAGCAGGCACGTCGAACGTCGAGTTAAATCCGTGATCGCCGCTGATTCCTACAATCTTATTGACATCAGTTCGTGCCTGACTGGCTTTGATATTGATAAACGGAACACCATCAAGATGCACCGCAATGTCGAGCGACTGATTTTCGCTGTCGAGATCGTAGGCCCAACCAGAAACATTCATCGAGGTTCCCGTCTGTGTTACTTGATCAAATGCACCGCGAGGTGGAGCCTCGTCAGTGACGGTGACATACCGACAACTAATTAACTGGTTCAGTCCATCGAGATCGCCCGCCGCGTCGACCGACAAGCTGTAGACACAGACACGATGATTTCCCGGACGAATCGCCAAGGCGCGATTGAAACCATGATTGCCGTCGATATCGAAAGCGCGGTTGACATCGGGGCGTAAATCTGCGGCCCGAACAACCGGGGTGTCGAGGGCAACAGGGTCACCCTCGCCGTCATAAAAGGCGTATACATGTACGACCAGATCTTTGTCGGGTAAGTCCGGGTCGAAAGACCATCCATGAATGCGGATTTCCCCGGGGCCCGGTTCTAGTTCTTCGAGGTTGGCGGTGGCATAGGTGTTGCCCAACATGTAATGGAGTCCGCTGAGGTCGCCGCTCTCATAAGAAGACGCGTCATAGGAAGTCGAGTGCATCACTTGGAGTTTGCCTTCGAACAATTGGTCGAAGTGGGAAAGTCCGAGGGCATGTCCGAGTTCGTGGGCAATGAGCGACCTACGATCGTTCGACCCATAATCGGCGGTGAGGTTGGACAAGAAGACCTCGCCCCGATCCCATCCTTCGCTCGCATTGTCTGTTGACGGGCCACCGCAACCAGCGATCACAATGGCTACTCCGCACTGTTGGGAAACTGCGGACTCCGAAGCCATCTCAATAGTGATCTCACCCAGACCCGAAGTGTTAAGTCCGGAACCGGTACGGTCGGCCACCACAAAATTGACTGTAGAAACCGTCGAAATTTCTGCAACTACCTCATCTAGTTGAGGACCAAAATCGGCAACAATCGATGACGAACCCTGAAGGACCAAGGTGATCGTGGGGTACTGAGCGGACCACTTCATGCAGATGTCTGTGGGACCAGCGGTATAGACGTTTCCGATGAACCCGGTCTCGTGAACAGCACAATCAATCTCGGCCGAGCCCAACCCCGAGCTAGCGACGGCAAACCCAGGCGGGAGCATTGGGCCCAAATCGACCACCTCGGCGCGCACCGTTGGCGGGGTTTCTGCGACAGCCTTACTACTGGGAAACAACCCGAGCAAGACAATTACCAACCCAAGAAGTGCAACGAATCCGACTCTCAGGAAGTTTCTGACGGACATTTTCGCACCACCTTTCTGGGGAAACTCTCCTACCAAGAACTCAGTAACAGCGTACCGCGTGCGCTAATGGGCGGCCCAGCAGCGAGTGAGGTCATGGCGTCACAATCGGGAAATCCAACTCGGACTGCTCCAGCGAACCAAACAACGTGAAAAGTGCGTTGGCATCACCTTCGATACTCATCTGGTCGGCGGCGATAACTTCCTCGAAAGTCGTTTGGCGGGCAAACAGCGCAATGAGCGTCGATTGATCCACGGTGAGTGACACCTCGGCATCGGAATCGGTAGCGTTCGGTACGTGATGGACTGCGCAGTTACGCAACCCAAGCACGTGGCGCTCGCCAATGTCAGGGAAGTGCCAGTTAATCGTGAATGCCGCGTCAACTACATCCTCGGCTTTCAGTCGAACGCCAAAGACAGCGAAGATCTGCTCAATCGTCAGCGCCCGCAAGAGTCTTCCACTTGGTGGTTGCAGACCCTCCGGTACTCCTGATCGCAACTCCTGTGCGCCAGTGAGGTACATGTTGCGCCACGGACCCGACTCTGATTGGTAGCCCAATTGTTCAAGGGCCGAAGCCTGAAGATTCTTGGCCACGACATTGTCAGGCTCAGCAAACACCAGATGATTTACCACTTGAGCAACCCACCGGTAATCCCCCTCGTCAAAGGACTGCTGAGCCTTCGCGAGTACTGCATCGGAACCACCCATGAAATCGACGTAGCGTTGGCCAGCGACCTCAGGCGGATGGGGATGAAGGTTGGCAGGGTTGGCGTCATACCAGCCCAAGTAACGCTGGTAGACGGCTTTGACATTGTGATTCACCGTGCCGTAGTAACCGCGAGTGTCGCCGTACTCAGCAAAGCAAGCCGGCAGGGAGAGCTTCTCGGCGATCTCGACGGCGGTCATGCCGCTGTTGGCGTAGCGAATGGTCTGATCGTGGAGCCATCGGTAAAGGTCGGCCTGCCGAGCCAGGTAAGCGCGGCACTCGACGCCGCCCCAAGTCGGCCAATGGTGGCTAGCAAACACGACGTCGGTGTCAGCCCCGAACATTTCCAGGGCCTCGTTGATGTAGCGACTCCACGCCAGCGCATCGCGTATCAATGCCCCACGCGGCGTATAGAGATTGTGCATCGTCTGGGTGCAATTTTCTGCCATGCACAACAGGCGTTTGTCTGGAAAGAAGAAATTCATCTCCGCGGGCGCCTCGGCATCAGGAGTGTTGTGAAACACAATCCGAATTCCGTCTAGTTGGAGTTCTTGTCCCGTCTTTGTGATGTCAATTGTCGGCGCAATAAGCCCCGGAGTACCACGGGCGAATCGCTTTCCAAGGCCAGCATCGACGTGCCCCGTAGGGCCCGGTTCCAGTAGGGAGCCAAATTGATAGTGCGCACGACGACTCATTGCTGGTCCGGCGATGACATTTTCGGCAATAGCTTCATCCATGAAGCCGGCTGGAGCAACGATCTGGACCTCGCCATCACGCACGGACTCTTCGGTAACCACGCCATGAATGCCACCAAAGTGATCTATGTGGCTGTGGGTGTAGATAACCGCCCGCACGGGGCGTTCACCCAGAGTGTCATTGGCCAACTTCAGGCAGGCGGCCGAGGTCTCTTCGGTAGTAAGTGGGTCAATAATCAGCCAACCCGTATCACCAGCAATGAAGGTGATGTTGGCAAGGTCATAACCCCTTGCTTGCCATACTCCATCGGTCACTTCAAACAGGCCGTGAGCGCTGTTGTATTGCGCCTGACGCCACAGGCTGGGGTTCACCGTTTCGGGTACATCGTCGTGAACGAAGTCCCAGGCTGAGGCATCGAAGCAAGTATGAGTCGCAGTGGTGATCGGTTCTTGAAGCTGTGCGAGAAGACCTCGGTGAACCGGGTTGTCGGAGCTTCGTACGGCCTTCAGCGCCTCTTCGGCGGCAAGGTTTCGCTCCGCTGTGTGCGCTGATGCCGGCTGATGAAGGTTGTCGATAGCACTGTCAGTCATGCGACATTGTCGCACAACAGTGCCCGCCCACAAACCCGCGAAACAGCTAAGCCCGTAGTGCCTCGTCGATGATCTCGACGGGGTGTCTTGTCGGTGCCCCGGCTGCCGCCAGATACAGACTGCATCCTGGGTTGGCGCTGGCAACTACATCGGCATGGGCTCGTTCGATGGATCCCATTTTACGCTGGCGAATATCGCCGGCCATTTCTGGCTCCATGAGCGAGTATGCACCTCCAGCGCCGCAACACAATCCTTCGTCGTCTAACTCGCGCAATTCTCGAACGAAGGGACGTAGTGCGGTACGGACCGAGTCGTGCGTGCGTTGGACATGCCGTATGTGGCATGGATCCTGCACCGCCACGGCAAGATCAAGCTTGGTGACGGTGGGAAACTGGTCGATGTTGTCCGCAATCCATTCGTGGATATCCAGGACTCGGGCAGAGAAGGCCCGGGCCGCATCGGTGTCGACCAGGTGACCATAATCCTTCATGGCCGCGCCACAGCCAGCCGAGTCAACCAGAATAGGTTGATCACCGGCGAGTGCGGCCATCATCTTCTGGGCTAGTTTTCTGGCCTCGGAAGTGAGACCGGCATGCGTTTGTAGCGCACCACAGCAGGGTGCGACATCGCCAGTTGGCGTCACGGTGGTGCCCGTGGCTTCGATCACTCGCTGGGTGGCAAGGTGCACATCACGCTGCCAGGCATCCATAACACAACCAGTAAACATGAAGACGTCAGGCCCTGATGCTTCGTATTTCTGGCGTCGAATTGGCAACTTGGCAGGTAGGCCCAGCTTCTTGGACGGGACTAGCCGCGTGCGTTGCAGTACCGCCAGAGCGGACGAACCAAGTCGCAAAAGCCGGGGGTGCTCGAGGGCCTTAAATCCAAGGCGCTGCCAACGCGGCGTTATCTTGTGGTCTGCCGCCAGTGCTTCCCGCGTACCTTCCATGAGACGCCCGAAGGGCACTCCGCTGGGACAAGCTGTTTCGCAGCCGCGGCACTGCACGCATGTCTCCATCGAACGCAGGACATCGCCATCGAGCGGCGCACCGCCATCTTGGACCGCACGCATGAGTGAAATTCGACCGCGAGGTGAGGCAATATCGTCGCCGGTAACTCGGTACGTAGGGCAATGAGGTAAACAGAGCCCACAGGACACACATGCCCCGAGATCCTCAGCATTGAGTTCCAGTTTGAAAGACACGCGGTAAGTATGGCGGCGACTCCCGCGTGAAGCCACGACACCTCAACGAAAATTTACCAAACAGACCAACTAGTTATTCACCACGGGCAATGCTGAGTGCCCCGTCGATTGTCTCCTGATCGAGACCGCAATCTTGGGCTGCTTCGACAACCGGAGCAACCGCCTCATCGGAGAACGTAGCAATTCCGCCGGCCAACAAATCCGCCTCGGAAGTACGTTCAAGCATCGTCTCAATCGTGCAAACCGACGACTGCGCATCAGCACCAGCT
>CAXMUI010000244.1:0-2863 GCA_964196475.1 uncultured Acidimicrobiia bacterium | reverse complement strand
ATGGACGATGCACTTGAACACTTTCCTGAGGACTGGAATCACGCGCTGGCGATTGTGGCGCACCCCGATGACATGGAGTACGGCGCGGCAAGCGCTGTCGCCCGCTGGATCGGACAAGGAAAGACCGTCTCGTACCTGTTAATCACCCAAGGTGAGGCGGGCATCGAAGGACTTGAACCATCCATCGTTGGCCCGTTGCGTAAACAAGAACAAATCAACAGTTGTGCCGCTGTTGGGGTAACCGACGTTACGTTTCTCGATCACCCCGACGGGTTAGTCGAACCGGGCATTGCTCTGCGCCAAGACATTGCCGCGGTGATTCGACAACAGAAGCCCGACATCTTGCTTGGGATCAACCACCGCGACTCATGGGGCGGGCCAAGCTGGAACCACGTGGATCATCGAGTGGTCGGTTGCGCCGTACTCGATGCCGCCCGGGACGCGGCCAACTCGTGGGTATTCACCGAGTTGGGCGAAGCATGGAAGGGTGTGCAATTTGTGGGTTTCTCGGGCTCACCAAAGAGCACCCACGGAGTCGATATCAGCGATTATCTCGATGCCGGCGTTGCGTCACTCCGGTGTCACAAGACCTACCTGGCCCATCTCGATGGTGGCGACGAAGACCCCACCGCGTTCTTAGGCGAAGCCGCCCGAGCAACCGGTCCTCGACTCGGAGTGGCCGCCGCCACCTCGTTCGAGATCATCTACGTCTAGGCACCAACGGGCCACACCCACCGATGAAATCACTGGACCGAACAGCGGTCGCAACCGAGAGGGCCGCTAGCTGACTATTTGGCTCGTACGTTGATGCAGGGCGACCACCGTGCCACCCAAGGACAAAACAGTAATGATTGCTAAGGCAATCCAACCCGAGGCCACAGAGCCAGTGAAGGTTTCAATAAAGCCACCCGCCGCGGGGTTGCCAACCAGCGAGTCGGCCATTTCCAGTTCGCGCCCGACCGCTTCGAAACCCCAGCGGTTTGCCAGGCCGAAGCTCATGATGCGCCCCACCGATGCCATCTCCGAAATCGGAACAGCGGCACCGGCGAAAAGCACCTGCGGGAAGCAAAGTAGTGGGAGCGCCATCGTTGCTTGAGCCGGGTTGCGAACGGTTGCCGAAGCCAACAAACCAAGAGAGAGACCGCAGATCGACACCAGCAACAGCGAGAAGACCATGCTGGCTGACACGGCAAACGATGAGTCGGGCAACCGCCCTAAAGCGCGTAGTACGCCCACCATTGCCAAGTTGACACCGATCAAAAGGGGCAGCAAAACAGTGGCTTTAGCGGCGACATAGACCGCTGGTCGCAGACCACCGAATCGTTCTCGTTTAAAGATCGCAAACTCGCCAACGATCTGCAGTAGCCCGTAGGTAACGCCAAAGAAGAAGCTGCAAAAGGCCAACCAGAACAAGGTCTGCACAGCGGTGAGGGGGTTTCCGCCATCATCGAAGGTGCCGGTTCGAAACAACACAGCCATCATGGCTACGACAGCAGCCGGAGAACCCAGCAAGATCGCCAACGTCAGGCGATCCCGAATAATAAGATCACCACTGCGACGCACAACCGCCGCCCACTGCCGGACGACACCAATTGGACGGGGGGCAGGAACGACCTCCTGTACATCGTCGAGCACATCGACGGAGTCAACAACATCGACATGATCGGGCGGGCAACCTTCGCTCAATGCCGGGTAGACACCCGACAACACCTTGACACCAAAATGTTCGAGAGCTTCGTCGGGTGTGCCAATGAACGCGAGGCACCCACCTTTGGCAAAGAAGGCCACCCGATCACACTGCACCAGATCCAGAGGCGAATGCGAAGTCATCACCACGGTGGTGCCCTGCTCGGTAAGACCCCGTAGGTGATCCATCAATTTGGCACTAGTGGCCGGATCGAGACCCGATGTGGGTTCGTCAAGAAAGAACAAGTGCGGGTCAGTGAGCAACTCAACCGCAATGCTGGCGCGCTTGCGTTGACCACCAGACAGATTTGCCACCGTGACTTGGGCCCGGTCGGTCAAATGCAGTTGATCCATCGCCCGGTTCACCGCCGTGGCGATCTCATCGGCGCTAGGCGAACCTCCCAGCCGTAACCGAGCGGCATGGTGAAGCACTCGTTCCAAACCCAACTCGGTGTGCACGATGTCGTCCTGAGGTACGTAGCCGAAGCTGGGCGTGACATCAACGGTCGCTGCCGCGGAAACGTAGACCTTTACGTCGCCAGCAGTTGGCTGACGGCGCCCCGCCAAAATGTTCAACAACGTGGTCTTACCCGAACCACTGCCGCCCGCTATTGCGAGCAATTCACCCGGGCGGACCGTGAGGTTGACATTGTCAAGAATGATGTGATCACCAAAATGTTGCGTCACCCCGGTGACAGATATGCCGGGGCCGCGGTGATAGGTGTTATCGATGGCGGTCGGTATTTGTGATGTCTGCTCCGCGTGGCCATCTTTGGTTGGGGCAGAAGAAAGCGCGTCCGCGGGGGAACTGGACATAT
This sequence comes from uncultured Acidimicrobiia bacterium, assembly GCA_964196475.1. Classification (GTDB taxonomy): domain Bacteria; phylum Actinomycetota; class Acidimicrobiia; order Acidimicrobiales; family JAHEJN01; genus CAWKZT01. Next base: position 359 of record CAXMUI010000244.1, on the reverse strand, counting down.
CGGTTTCTTTCGTTTGAGGAGATTTAGGGTTTATGCGCGAGGAACGCGTAGCCGTGAACTTGAAATTGGCGCGCTTGTGCTTCGCCACCGGCGCCACCGAAGGTATCGACGGGTTCGCCGATTTGGACATCAACGAAACCAATGGATTCGAGGAGATCTTTCCAGCCTGCACACGGCAGGCCACCGGCGATTCAACCAGTCCAGAGATCGATATGACGTTTCGCCTCGTCGGGCACCTCGGCGCTATTTGCTATGTCAGCGAACTGCAATACGCCTCCAGAGCGCATGATGCGCCAGGCCTCAGTGAAGGCTTCAACCTTGTCAGGGCAAAGATTGAACACGCCGTTAGCGATAACGAC
>CAXMUI010000243.1:0-17384 GCA_964196475.1 uncultured Acidimicrobiia bacterium | reverse complement strand
CGGCCTACGGCAGTGAGACGCAGAGAGAGACGTACCTCACCAAACTTGTGTCGGGTGAGTGGACCGGCACGATGTGCCTTACCGAACCGCAGGCTGGATCAGATGTGGGGGCGGTGGCGAGCAAGGCTAGGCAAGTCGACGACGGGACCTACCGGATTTCGGGCACCAAAATCTTCATCACCTATGGCGACCACGAAATGACCGACAACATCGTGCACATTGTGTTGGCGCGGACACCAGGTGCCCCTCCCGGCACAAAAGGTATTAGCTGTTTCATTGTTCCCAAATATCTGGTCAATGATGACGGGTCCCTGGGTGAACGAAACGATGTAACGGTCGTGTCACTGGAACACAAACTTGGCATCCATGCGAGCCCTACATGTGTGCTGTCCTTTGGCGATAATGAAGGCGCCGTCGGCTATCTCATCGGCGAAGAGAATCAAGGCATGCGGTATATGTTCACGATGATGAATAACGCTCGTCTTGGTGTTGGACTCCAAGGTTTGGCTATCGCCGAACGGGCCTATCAGCAGACTGTCGTGTACGCAGTGGAACGCGAACAGGGCCGTTCTATGGGCGGCGACGGATCCATTGCACCCATAATCGACCATGCTGATGTGCGGCGCATGTTGCTCACTATGCGGTCCCAGATTGAGGCAATACGAGGTCTGGTTTATCTCAACGCTGCCGCGCTTGATCATGCGCATCACGGCGATAGCGATTCCGCAGCAGCGGCCGAAGGCCTCGCAGCGTTACTCACCCCAATGACTAAGGCGTGGGGCACCGACCTTGGTGTGGAGATTGCGTCGCTCGCGGTGCAAATCCATGGGGGTATGGGGTTCATCGAAGAGACGGGGGTGGCGCAGCATTATCGGGATGCTCGTATTGCGCCCATCTATGAGGGCACCAATGGCATCCAGGCGCTCGACCTCGTGGGACGCAAGTTGGGCCTAGCGGGTGGGGAGGTTGTCCGTTCCCTACTCGATCAAATCGCGTCAGTTGACGCCGACCTTGCCAGTGCAGGCGAGTCATTGTCCTCGTTGCGACGCAGTTTGACCGAGGCTCTGGAATCGCTACGGACGTCGGTCCGGTTCATGAACGAGACAAAGGGCACCAGCCCAATCGATGCCTTTGCTGGAGCTACCCCGATGTTGACGCAATTCTCGCTTGTGGTCGGAGCATGGATGCACGCACAGTCGGCCGTGGCAGCGCAGCAGTTGCTCGCTGGCGGTACCAATAAGTACAGCACCGACTTTCTCGAAGCCAAGGTTGTTACCGCTCAGTTCTATGGCGATCACATTTTGCCTCGCGCCGAAGCCGAGGCGCGCTCCGCAAGGGCCGGTTCCGCTGCCATAATGGCGCTTAGCCCAGCGCAACTCGGCGCCTAACGGCACCAGCAGTGGTGTCGGGAATCAGATCTCAACTTACGGGGTTCTTCCGTCGTGTATTCCTTTCTTGCCTCAATACCCAGCCCTTCTAAGTCCGTACTGGAAATCGGGCCGCTAAACCTGCGCGCCTACGGGGTAATGATTGGCCTTGGCGCCATTGCCGCAGTCTGGTTGGGCGGTAAGCGTCTGGCCGAGCGCGGCTACGACGCCGACCATGCTTCCGAGTTGGCAATGTGGGGCGTGCCGTTTGGTCTAGTCGGTGCTCGCATCTATCACGTGATTACCGACTGGAAGTCATTCCGTGGTCGGTGGATCGAAGTGTTCTATATATGGGAGGGTGGTCTGGGAATCCTTGGTGGGATTGCGCTTGGGACCCTAGGGGCGTACGTCGTTATGCGTCGCCGCAATTTGCCTTTACTTTCCGTGCTTGACGTAGTGGCCCCGGCGCTACCGCTTGCGCAGGCCATTGGCCGCTGGGGCAACTGGTGGAACCAGGAGTTGTATGGTCGCCCGACCAGCGCACCGTGGGCCCTCGAGATCGACGAGGCACATCGCGTGTCTGGCCACAGCGCCGATCCGACCTTTCATCCCACTTTCCTCTACGAATCGCTTTGGAACTTCGCCTTGGTGGCGTTCATCGTTTGGCTCGACAAGAAGAAGCTTCTTCGCCGCGGACGTCTCTTTGCGGTTTATGCCGGAGGGTACGCTTTAGGCCGCTTGTGGATTGAGGCGCTTCGCATCGACACCGCCTCGAAGGTGGCCGGACTCCGCGTCAACCTGTGGGTCTTTGGAGCGGTGCTGCTGGTTTCGCTCTACTTTGTGCTAACTGGACGGGTCGAAGATGATGGCACCGATGGCGAGTTGGCTCCGTCGAGCAGTGATGATTCCGAGGATTTAACTATCGATGACTAGCCATGGTCCCGAGAAGTCTTTTGACGACGAGGTCGCCAAAGTTCTTGCCTCATTGCCGGCGGGTGAGGTTATGGCCTACGGCGAGGTTGCGTCTGAAGCTGGGTTTCCTGGAGCGGCAAGAGCTGTTGGCAATTTTCTTCGACGTACCGAAGATCAACCGTGGTGGCGGATCGTAACCGCCGACGGTCGGCTTGTTCCTGGTCACGAAGAACGCCAAGAACGACTCCTGCGACAAGAGGGCGTTACCGTGAAAAATGGGCGGGTCACAGCGACTGCGTAGGAGGTCGCTACCCTACGTCTTGCGCACAGACGCATCTCCCTATCGAATGAAGTCGCTTTACAACCCATGACAGATGAAACCACGACGGACCCCAAGCCCGTCACCTTCGCATCGCTCGGCGTCGCCGATGACTTTTGCGAGTCTCTTGCCTCCCGAGGCATCACCCACGCTTTTCCCGTCCAGGCTCTCACTATCGGCGACGCGCTCGCTGGTCGCGACGTGTGCGGCAAGGCCAAGACCGGGTCTGGCAAGACCCTGGCCTTTGGACTTCCGACACTTGAACGCCTAACCAAAGCCGAGCCTCGCCGTCCCCACGCAATAGTGCTGGTCCCGACCCGCGAGTTGGCGATACAGGTCAAAGATGAGCTCGCCCCGTTGGCTGCGCTACGTGGTCTCACCGTGGCAGCTATTTACGGTGGCGCCGACATTGATAAACAGATCAAGAAGCTGGCTAATGGTGTCGACATGATTGTCGCCACACCAGGCCGCATGATCGATCTCATCGATCGCAAAGAGGTTTTTGTCGACGACATCAGCCAGGTTTGCGTTGATGAGGCCGATCGGATGGCTGATATGGGCTTCTTGCCGCAGCTCGAATGGATCTTGCGTCACGTCAAAGGCCAGCATCAGACGCTCCTGTTCTCGGCCACTCTTGATGGCGCAGTTGACACGTTGATTGCTCGGTACCAGACCGATCCAGCGATGCACGAAGTCGAATCCGAGGGCGTCACCGTTGATGAGATGACGCATCGCTTTATCACCGTGCACCAGATGGACAAGGTCAAGGTGGCTGCCCGTATAGCCAACAGCGCCACGCGCTGTCTCATCTTCACCAATACTAAACATCAGGCCGACCGCGTAGCGGAGAAGCTTACGGACATGGGACAAAAGGCCAACCCGATCCACGGCGACCTCCGACAAAATCACCGGGAACGTGCATTGAACGAGTTTTCGTCTGGTGCTGTACCAACGCTCATCGCCACCGATGTAGCCGCCCGCGGCATTCATGTTGATGACATCGACATTGTGATTCACTACGATCCACCGTCCGATCACAAGACCTACTTGCACCGGTCCGGCCGTACGGCACGTGCCGGAACGGAAGGCCTCGTCGTCACTTTGGCTTTGTGGAACGAAGAACTCGAAGTAACCCGCCTGCAAAAGCGCATTGGTATTAGTGTTCCTCTGGTGGAGATGTTTTCGAACAACGATTTGCTGGACGATCTAGCCGGCTGGGATCCAACCGCTAGCTAATGGCCGCTATCACGGTTCCGCGGAGCTCCGTTACCGGAGGTGTCCAGTGGATACACCGAGCGCCGACGGACATCATTATTGCGTTGGCATGGGTTCCCTTTGCCGTTGTCGCTATGGCGCTGGAGGGTGATGCCGTGGCCTCGCTGATGTCGGCCACGTTGTTGTTCTCCTTTACGCACCAACCGCTGACACTGGCGCTCGTTTACGGCGATGCCGATCAGTTTGCGATTCGACGCCGCATCTTTACGTGGAGTCCACTGGTCTTTGCGGTGGCAATTTATGTGACGATCAATGTGAGTTTTGTTGTCCTGGCAATTGTGGGCGGCGCGTGGAATGCAATTCACACCCTGTTCCAGCGCTACGGACTTATTCGTATCTACGGGCGCAAAGTGGGCGAAGACGATGGACGCTTAGAACGTGCTCTGTTGTTGTCGTGGTTGTTTGGCGCGTTGGTTGTGGGCGCGGCCAACTCCGCCACCCCCGATCGCATAATCGATTCGGGTTTGGGTGGTCACAATCGCGAAGCGTTAGAAGTTCTGGCGGACCTCCAACCCATTGCGCGATTCCTGGTTCCACTTGCCGCCGCAGTAGCGGGCACGTTGACGGTGCTTTGGGTACGTCGAGAACTGGCCGCAGGCGCCGCCGCCAACCCAGCCAAACACCTGTATGTGGTTTCGACAGGTGTGCTGTTTCTCCTGATGCTCATTAACCCGATTGCCGGTTTGATCGGCTATGTGGGCTCCCATGCCTTCGAGTATTTCGTCATCGTGTACACCAACCTGCGTACTCGGTACCAGTTGCATCCCGACGATGAGGCATTGGTGGGCAAAGCCGTCCGGTCGCCAGTAGGCCGTCCGGGGTTTATTGTGATTTACATTGGCGCCATTTTAGCAATTATTACCACACTCGACCGCCTCAACAATGCAACCGCGTATGCGTTGGTGTTCTTTACTTTGGGTGGATTGCATGTGTTCTACGACGGGTTCATTTGGAAGCTCAAGCGAGGCAAGGTTGCTCGTAGCTTCGACCTGCCTGCACCTGTCTAAGTGCCTGAGGTCGATCCCTATCAACTAGGGGAGCAATACCAAGACCACCTGGATTCGACTGAGCGTAAGGCCGCTGGTGTTCACTACACGCCAAAGTGGTTGGTCGACGGCGTGGTGCAGATGACATTCGACGACTTCGCTGATGCGGATCTCAACGGGATTACGGTTGCTGATCTGGCGTGCGGCAGCGGAGCTTTCCTTCTTGGGGTCGCCGACTACCTGGTGGGCCGTGGTCTTTCGCCCTCTCGAGCGCTGACTAGGCTCTGGGGTAGCGATATCGATGCTGACGCACTTGAGGTAGCCCGCGTTGCCTTGGGGGCATGGGCAGCGCGACACGGCGAGACGGAGACCGAACGGGGAGCAAACCTTGCGGTCGGGGATCCTTTGGTGCAACTGCCGTGGGACAACGCGCCGTCGCAGTTCTCGGTAGTGATCGGTAATCCACCTTTTCTGGGCCAGATGAAATCGCCGACGACCCGCGACAAAAGGTACAACGCTAAATTAGATCGGGCCACCGAATTCCAACCGTCGCCGTACACCGACACGGCGGCGTTGTTTCTTGCCCGCGGTGTGTCAATGACGAGCCCTGGTGGTCGGGTGAGCATGATCTTGCCCCGGTCGATTGCCGCGACACGAGACGGTGAGTCTGTTCGTACCTTCGTCGATGCGCATGCCACTATGACGGCTGCATGGGTCGACACGGGTGATGCATTCGAGGCTGCGGTTGCCACGTGGGCGCCGGTCTTTCGGGTACATGACGAGCATGGGGGTGGAGCCCAGGTTGCTGCTGAACGGTCGGTGATCGTGCGGCGGGAGGACTTCTCGCAACACCAAATCCGAACGGCGGGTCGGGCAACGTCTTGGGCGTGGGTTCTGTCTGATTCCCCTGAGGTTTCTTTGGCGAACCCGGTGACGCTTGGCTCACTCGTGAACGCCACAGCTGGATTTCGGGACGAATATTACGCCTTGGCGTCCGCGGTGGTGGATGACCAATCTCCCACTGGTGACGTGTACCGGCTTGTTACCAGCGGGCTCGTTGATCCCCTCGTGCTGCATTGGGGCAACCGGACGGCACGAATAGCGAAACAGACGTGGCAGGCGCCATGCGTTGATCTTCAAGTCGTTGCGAAAGACTTCCCCAAGATAGAACGTTGGGCCCGCAATCGACTTGTCCCCAAAGTGGTGCTCCCGGCTCAAACCCGAATCCCGGAACCAGCGATTGATTGGGATGGTTCGCTAGTGCCATTGACCCCGGTGGTTTCCGTGGAACCGTACGACGCCCGCCACGTTGATCGCGTGGCTGCGGTTTTGCTTGCTCCACCCGTGGCGGCCTGGGCCGCTCAACGCCGAGGTGGCACGGGGCTGTCCAGAGAAGCGCTCCGTCTTTCGGCGACAGATGTTGAGTCAATTCCGTTGCCTACTGAACTCAATCCGTGGAGCGAGGCGGCAGCTTTGATTCTCGATGGTCGGAGCGATTCGAGCGACCCCATCGCGAGGGTGCTGCGGGTCGCCGATTTAATGACGGAGGCCTATCAGGCCGACGAAGCGGTACTTCGGTGGTGGCGCCAACGATTCGAGCGTCTGCGTCGTTAAAGATCCGGTCTGCCAAGTTATTCTCGTTCGGAAACCAACTTGGCCAGATCCCATTGTTGTGGTTGATCAGCAAACTGTGCACGGAAACGATCGGGGCCAATCGTTTGGTCGTCCCACGTGCCGTGCAGAGCTAGGGAAGCGGTCAGGCCACCGATGCCGTCGCACCATTTGGCGGAATGTCCGTTGCCGCCAATGGCTGCGAACAGTCGTCCCTCGACCAAGGTGTCGATGACGGGGTTTCGGGTCGGCGTGTAAGTAATGACGCACCGTGCGGTTTGGGAACCCACGGCCTCGATACCAGGAAACATCGCTTGGCACGCGTGCCGCATATCGCCGAGGGCTTGGTCACTAGGGCCAGATCGGTACCAACTGCCCACGGCATCAGAGCCGACCTCGACGTCGTGCCTGCTGTTCGCACCAAACTTCATCAGTATCTTGCCATCAGCCATAGTGATTGGCGGCACACAGTAAATTGACGCGATCGTGGGTGAGTCGATTTCGTAGTGCACGACCGGCATTTGCGTGAACTGCGCCGCGGATGTTTCCGTTAGTTCGGACAACAACACGGTCTCGGTCTTGAGTCGCAAGGCGAGTGGACGAGGTAAGAACGCTGTTGTGTTGGAGAACGCTCCGGTGCAAAGCACAGCACGGGCGGCGGCATAATCACGGCCACCGGCGTGGACTACGACACCGGAAGCGGTTAGTTCCACGCCCTGTGCCGTTTCACGGCAAAGGGTTGCCCCAGCCGCGACGGCCGCTGTGAGCTGGGCCCGAACAAGGCGGCGAGGGTTCAGGTAGCCCGACGGACTCGGTTCGTAATACCCCGAAACGTTCGGACCAAAACTCAGGTTTGTGTAGCGCTGCTGGAGCTCATCACTGGACAGCGTTTCGACTGCCAGACCGGAACGGGCAGCCAAGCGTTGCCGCATTGGGGTATCGAACCCAGGAGCGGCGGCGTAAAGGTACCCGACGGGTGACAAGATTTGTTCAGCTCCGCCTGCCTCGAGCTCGGCGATGCCGAGCATGGACCGTCGCGAAAGCTCCGCGTCATCGGGATCGCCATGAAGCCGACTCGCGAGACGGGAGACATCATGCCAGGCCCCAAACAGGCCGTCGTGTTGAGCGGGCGTTATCGGCTCGGGTTCACCGATTATCAAGACTCGTGCGCCAGCTAAAGCGGCATGGCGAGCCGCAGCGGACCCCATAATCCCCGCACCAACAACGATGAGATCAATCATTTGTTTCCTTCTCCGGAGATCCTTCGGGCGGCCTCGATCTCGTCGAACATCAGCCGCCCAACTTCTTGGTCTTTGCGTCGCATCGAGCCGGCCAGGCCTGCGGCAGAACCTTGCAAGTCGCCATCAGGTTTGTTTTGATTGAGTTTGCGTTTGGCGTCAATCGCGGTCACGGCTATAGAGACGCCGACGATTGCTTTGATACGTGACGCAATGTAGTCCGTCGGTGCGTCGTCTATTGTCCACGCCTCGGTGTCGTCAGTGATTTGTTGTTCGTTCTGGGTGGTTAGCGCGTGAAGCATGTCCAACATCCAGGTTGGGTCGTCGTGGATGGTGATGGTCCCGTGAAGGTGAACGACTTCGTAGTTCCACGTCGGCACAACCTTGCCGTCGGTCGACTTCGAGGGGTACCAGCGAGGCGAGATGTAGGCGTCGGTGCATGGGACAATCAGGAGCGCCTCGGCGCCATCGATGTTCTTCCAATGAGCATTTGCCCGGGCAAAATGGGCGCGGACGGTAGTGAGTTCGTCGTCGATGAGAAAGGGCAGCGGCGTAGAGTTCAGCCCAGCAACTTCGGTGCCTTGTGTGACGAGGTGACCAAAGCCCACTTCACGCAGAACGGTGCGAACCGCCTCGGAATCGTTAACGGCAAAGGCCCGGGGCAGATACATGAACGCGAGAGTAATCGTCCCGAAGAACGGCGACGAGTCTGTTTCTCTCTAGCTCGTGAGGATGACCTCTTGTACGTTGAGCAGTTGGGCTAGAGAACGAACACGTTTCTGTACCACTTCGCCGTCGAGATCGGCTGCGGTGCCAGGGAGCGACAGCCGCAATTCGCTCCCGGTGAGTTGTAACGAGGTTGCCGTCAAACCGCTGCTGACGGCACCGGACAACATGGCTCCTAGCCGGATGGCTCGACCCAAGATTGCCGCCTGGTGGCGCTGATGATCGTTTAGCAACACCAACGACGCCTGGTGCGCTCTCGTGTCGGTCTTATAGCGGTGCATTATCGCGAGACCTAAGAAAACGCGACCGGCATGGTCGACACCGCCCAGATTGGACCGTGTGACCACGTCGAAACACACCTGGGATCGGTAATCGGGGTGCGTGCGCCAACTGATGTCGTGGAGATAACAAGCGGCTTGAACCAGGCGCAACTCCGATGGGGAAGCTCCGTCGAAAATTGACTGGACCCAACGAAAGAGATGGGCACCGAACCCCGGAAAACGAGCGGAGGCTTTCTCGCTATGACGGGCTGCTTCAAGCAGCGGGTCGCGGTTACGCAGGTTGACTGGCATGGCGTTGTACAACATGCCTTCGCGAATGCCGTAGCTCGACACCACGATCTGGTCAGGGTCAAGCACAGGCACCAGCCGCGAAATGATCCGGGAGGCCAAGGGAAGCAAACGGAGACGTTGGGATGAGGTGTCATTGACCGCAGCAAGTTCTTTGCGGTTGGATTCGGCGACCCAAGCGGTGGTTTCGAGAAATTGCTCGGGGGCGATGCGGTATTCGTGCAGCACATTGAGTGGGTAGTGATTACGGCTCATGTTGAGGCGGGCAATGGCACGCCATGACCCGCCAACGAGGAACAAGTTGTGCACCGGGCCGGGGACCGCGTCGCGCAATGTCGAGATTTCGCGATCAATTGTTTGATCTACGGTGGCCAGGTCTTTCAGATTGGTTAATTGCAGCGGACCGAGCGGCGAAGTTTCGCATCCTTGGAGCACGCCGCCTTCGAGTCGGGCGAGTTCCATCGAGGCTCCGCCGATGTCACAAACAATTCCCGTTGCTCCGGGCCAACCAAGGAGCACTCCCTTGGCGGACAATTCGGCCTCCTGTCGGCCGGTGGCTACGACCAGATTTAGGCCCGTCTTGGCTAAGACCTCGGCGCAGAACTCGGGTCCATCTTCGGCTATCCGAACCGCAGCAGTGGCGACCCCGCGGAGGGCATCGATCTCCATGAGCTGTGCTAACTCAGCAAATCGTTGCAAGGCGGCCATGGCTCGGTGTCTGCCTTCGACATTGAGGCGACCGGTCTCATTGATCCCGTCGCCGAGGCCACAGAGAACTTTTTCGTTGAAGAAATAGGCTGGACTGCGGGCTACACCATCGAATACGACGAGGCGGATGGAGTTCGAGCCGACGTCGACCACGCCAACGCGTCGTATTTTGTCGACCGGTAACGAGCCCCAATCTAATGATGCCGTAGCGCCCAGTGATTGTGGCGTAGAGGCGGTCATAGGTAAATATCGTTCCAGAAATTCACGTTCGGACCCTACCATTCGTGGTGATTTGGTCTGGTGCCTCCAGCGCCGGCCGTCGTCGTAGTCGCGTCGCCACACCGAACGCTTGGCGAGCGTGGTTGCGCTTTGCCGCTGAAACCGACACACTTCATCGCGTACATCAAGAGTGGCTTGCCTTGGCAGGTCCAGCAACCTGGGGCGGACACCCAAGGTGCTATCTCACTTTCGGGTGAGGATGTGGTTCAAACACTTCGGTGGCTTGAGCAACACGAGTCCGAGATATTGCTATCTCTTCTCGAAGCACACGCTGTCCCTACTGCCATGATGTGGGTGCGTCACAATGTGACACACGCTGATTGACTTTTCTAGGAAGGGCGGTGCACAAGATGACTAATTCCCATACGGAGGATCACCACCCACGCGCCTACCGTGACGACCTTCCTGCGTCCGGAGCCTGGCAACCAGGCGATGCATTTGGTAGCCGCAAGTTCACTTCCGTGGTAACTGACCATCCCTTCGTGTTCGCCAGCGGAGGAGCGCTCAACGAACTCACGGTCGCCTATGAATCTTGGGGCGAACTCAACGCGGACCGGTCCAATGCCGTCTTGGTTTGTCATGCCCTGACGGGTGATTCACATGCATCAGGACACTCAACGCCCGACGAACCCGAGGCCGGATGGTGGGACGTCGTTATCGGGCCGGGCAAAGCAATCGATACTGACCAGTATTTCGTGGTGTGCGCCAACGTGGTGGGTGGTTGTCAGGGAACGACCGGACCGGCTTCAATGAACCCCGAAACGGGACGGCCGTACGGCCCGGACTTTCCCGTGGTCACGATCCGAGACATTGTGCGTGTCCAATCCCGTTTGGCTGATGCGCTCGAAATTGACATATGGCGGGCCGTCGTCGGTGGCTCGATGGGCGGCATGCAGGTGCTCGAATGGGGACTCATGTATCCCGATCGGGTCAGGGCGCTCGGCGTTATCGCGTCGACCATGGCTGCGAGCGCTCAACAGATCGCTTGGAGCGCGGTTGGTCGCACCGCGTTGGCTCTCGACCCTCGCTTTCGCGGCGGTCACTATTACGACGCTGCACCAGGCGATGGCCCGTACGCTGGCCTGGCAATAGCCCGAGCCATCGCGCAAATTACCTACCGGACCGAAGCAGTATTGGAGGATCGATTTGGTCGTGATTTGATTGATCCAAGCGCGTTGTATGGGTTGTGGGATCGTTTTCAAGTCGAGGGGTACCTGGACTACCACGGAGAAAAGCTAGTTCGCCGCTTTGATGCCAATTCCTATCTTCTCCTCAATCGGTCCATGGACATCCACGATGTCGGTCGCGGTCGTGGCGGACTTCAACGAGCAATGAGTCGATTGCGGGCACCCATTGTCACGTTGGGCTTGAGCACGGACACCTTGTACCCGCCGCATCAACAAAGCGACATCGCCGATTTGGTCCGGTCTCAGGGTGGCACCGTCGACCATTTTTCTATCGATACGCCGCACGGGCACGACGGCTTTCTATTGGCAGTCGACGGTGTCGACGAGGCCCTGCGTCGCACAATCAACTTTGGAGAAGGCTGATGCCAGAAGAACAGGAGCCAGAATTACATCCAGATTCCCTCGCTATTCGTGTCGGACGTAGTGACGATTTGGGACTCGCTCCGTCGCTACATCCATCAACGACGTACTTGACGCCATCGATTGACGATGGCCGTCGGATGGCTACCGATCGAGCAGAAGCCCGCTTTTATTCTCGTCAGGGAAACCCGACGGTTCACGCTTTTGAATCCGCAATGGCTGAGCTAGAAGGGGCAGAAGCTGCCCGCGCATTCGCGTCGGGAATGGGGGCGATGTCGGCGGTCATTCTGGGTCTTTGTGATTCGGGCAGCCACATAGTTGCGCAGAAGCAGCTGTACTCCGGAACCACCATGTTCTTGCAGTTGCATTGCCCTCGGTTTGGCATCGACGTTACCTTCGTTGACGGGACCAAGCCCGGTGCATTCGCGAACGCGGTGCAAAAGGGCCGTACCCAGTTGATCGTGGCAGAGACGCCAGCGAACCCTTCCCTGGACCTCATCGATTTGGAGGCTCTTGCCGCCATCAAAGGACCAATGAAAGTTGTCGACTCTACTTTTGCGCCTCCCGTAATGCAGCGACCGTTGGACTACGGCATTGATCTTTCCTTGCACTCGGCCACCAAATCTATTGCGGGTCACAACGATGCCTCCCTTGGCGTTGTGTCGGGCTCAGAGGAGCTAATCCAATGGATCTGGGGATTCGCGATCTTGCAGGGAGCGAACGCGTCGCCCTTTGATGCCATGAATGCCATCCGCGGCCTCCGGACCCTGCCGATCAGGATCGAACGCCAAAGCGCGTCGGCCCTTGCGTTGGCCGAGCGGTTGAGCGGCCATCCGGCGGTGGACAATGTTCGGTTTCCTGGCCTCGAGTCCCACCCGCAGCACGAACTCGCAAAGAAGCAGATGTCGCAGTTCGGCGGCTTGCTGAGCTTCGACGTCGTTGGTGGCCTCGATGCCGGTCGTCGATTCGTCAAGAACGTAAAATTGGCCCAAATGGCCACGTCGCTTGGCGGCCCTGAGACTTTGGTTACGCACCCCGCGTCGACGACTCACGTTGGGTTGTTTCCCGAAGAAATGGCGGCTGCGGGAATATCTCCGGGCACGATTCGTGTGTCGACAGGTCTCGAGCACGTTGGCGATCTCATTGCTGATTTCGAACAGGCACTCGCCGGTGCCTGAGCTCCTTGAAATTGAGTACTACCGTCGGGCCGCGGGGGCGGCGCTCGATCGTGAGATTGCCAACGTAGTCGCCGATGATCATCACTTCCTTAAGAACGGCACCACGCCCGAAGCAGTCAAAGTAGCGCTGGGTGGAGCAAGGTTCACGACTGCCCGGCGGGTAGGAAAGGTTCTGTATCTCGACACCGACCATGGTGAGGTACTCAGCCTGCGCTTTGGTATGACGGGCCGACTGATCGTGGACGACGCGGCGGTTATTGATCGGCTTGAGTACTCGCCGCGCCGTGACGAGCCAAAATGGGATCGGTTTTTGGTGCGCTTCGCGGACGGAGGGTCGATGCGTGTGCAGGACCCTCGGCGTCTGGGCGGGGTCGAGCTTGATCCTGATGAAAGCGTTTTGGGTCCCGACGCGTGGGAAATTGACGCTTCGATGCTGATGGACGTGATTGGCACCTCAGTTACCGCGATCAAGACTCGCATCATGGATCAGTCTCGCCTCGCCGGTATCGGCAATCTGTTAGCCGACGATGGTCTATGGAGGTCGGGAATCGCACCAAACCGGCCGGCAAACTCCTTGTCAGTGGACGAGGTGGCTGAACTAGCTTCGGCGCTGCATGAAACACTTCGCCAGCTATTCGAAAGAGGCGGGAGCCATATGGGTGATACCCAAGATGAGCGCCACAAAGACGGGGTATGCCCTCGAGATGGAGCTTCGTTGCAGCGCACTAAGGTCGGCGGTCGTACATCGTACTGGTGTCCGATCCATCAAGTTTAATGCCTCGCGTCACCAGTAGGTCCTCTGTGCGTCTACTCTGCATCCCATGAGTTCGGAACAACACACTCTGCGGTGGTTCTTCACCTCTTTGGGGCTGGCCGTGTTGGCCATCGTTGTCCTGCTTGCTGTAGGCGATGTGTATGCCGGCAAGACGGGCGGGGCCGAGTTTGGTGCCACCATCGATGGCGAGCCAGCAATTTCGCAGCTGCAACAACAAGAATCTGGGGCCGATGTTCGCAATGCGTCGGTAGGGCTCGGGCTTCTTGGCGTGGGGGTTCTCGTGCTCACCTATTTTTACTGGCGCCATACCGGTCTCATTGGTCGCCGAAGAGCGCTGATCGGTCAGGAGAAGGAGATTGCCAGTATCCGTCAAGTAGACCGTTTGCTTGATCCGGATTGGCAACCGCCGACGACCGCATCACTTTCCGCCGAATTTCGTACAGGAGTCTAAAATGGCTGACAGCCTCGACGTCGATGCAATGACGAAACGATTTCGCGACCGAGCGGTTGCCGCTCGCCAACGACCTCTCCCTGCCGTTGGTGGTGATGAACGAAATCGCTTTATTGAGCAGAAGCAGATTGATTTTCAGGACTACGCAATTATTGGCGACGCGAAGGCAAGTATTGAGGATGGAGTCCTGACCTTCCGGATTGACTTGCGGCCTGCGGCTGAGGATGACTGAAACCGGTAATGGGTGACTTTCACCTCGCCATAGCGGCCATCGATAAAGCCAACACCGAAGACCCACATACGCTAACCATTAATGGCAAAGAGCAACCCAAAGAGCTTGTTCATGCCGCGATGATGAGCACCTGGGTTAAGCGTCTAGATCCGAAAGCCTCTGATGTCCAGTTGCTGGCCGCGCGAGCGCACCATATTCGTCGTTGGAGTCTGCTTCGAAACGATTTTCCTGAGGGGCGAGCGGGGTACCTTCAGTGGCGCAAAGCGTTAGGCAAGCAACACGCTGAGGATTTGGGTGTCATCATGGCCGAAGCTGGCTATGGGGAAGAATCGATTGCTACTGCGCAGAAGATCGTTCGAAAACAGGGTCGAACCGGCGACAAAGCGGTCCAGACCCACGAAGACGCATTGTGTCTGGTATTTCTCGAGACGCAGTCGTTGGGTCTGACCCGTCAACTCGGGGACGAAAAAATGGTCGCTGTGGCTGCGAAGACGCTGGCCAAGATGAGCCCCGCAGCACAAGAAGAAGCGTTGCATCTTGATCTAGATGAGCGGGTCGTCGGCGTAGTAATGCAAGCGTTGGGCGACACGGCGTAGCTACGCGACCTATTATCGCGGTGCTCGCCGTATAAAGGAGATCTCGTGGCCGACAGCAATGAAACCCCACCACCACCACCCCCACCACCGCCGGAAGGGTCGGTCGCACCGCCGCCTCCACCCACTCCGGAGGTAGCTCCACCGCCTCCCGCGCCTGCCGCTCCGGTCGCTGAGGTTGCTCCGCCGCCACCGCCACCAGTGGAAACGCCTGCTCCGCCACCGCCGGCACCGCCGGTTGCTGAGGTTGCTTCGCCGCCGCCGCCAGTGGAAACGCCTGCTCCGCCACCGCCGGCACCGCCTGTTGAAGAGGTTGCTCCACCGCCTCCGGCTCCAGTCGCTGAGGTTGCTTCGCCGCCGCCGCCACCACCAGTGGAAGCACCTGCTCCGCCACCGCCGGCACCGCCTGTTCAAGAGGTTGCTCCACCGCCTCCCGCTCCGGTCGCTGAGGTTGCTCCGCCGCCACCGCCACCAGTGGAGGTACCTGCTCCGCCTGCACCCCACGTCGCGGACGTTGCTCCGCCCGCGCCGGTTGCTGCGGCACCGCCCGCGCCCGCTCCTCCGGTCGCCGCTGCAATCCCGCCGGCGCCAGCAGCGGTGCCACCGGTCCCTGCCGCTCCTCAGGTAGCGCCAACGCCTCCAGAGCCCGAACTGGCTCAGCCTTCTGCGGCAGCAGTCTCCGAAACGATCAGCGACCCCCACGGTCTGGCCCCGCACGTTGCCAAGCTGGGCGGCTCTAGCCGTCGCTCCGCTAGTGGCGCATTGGCTGCGACTGCACTGGTGTTGGACGACGGCGAGACGATTGAACACCTGTTGGTGGGCCGCTACCTGGGCCACACCGCGGTGCTCTGCCTCACCTCCGCACGGTTGCTGATCGTGAACGATCGGCCCTACAACCCGGAGAGCACTTCGATCCAAATTACGGCCGGCCTTCCAGTCGTCGGCTGGGCAGATGGCTCCAGTGCAGCCTTGACAATTGGCCACCCTGGCAGTGAGATTGTGGTCGATTCGATCAAGGATCGCGACCTGGCGAAAGAGTTGGCGCAGACCATCCGATCACGGGTGTGAACACGAATTCAATCGCTACACTTCTCAGTCGCCTGCGGATGTAGCTCAGTTGGCTAGAGCGCAACCTTGCCAAGGTTGAGGTCGCCGGTTCGAATCCGGTCATCCGCTCCACGTTCAACGCAGGTCCCGCACTATGTCTAGGGTGGGACCTGCCTTGTTTTTCTATACGTGTCTCATTCGCATACCCCATCTGTGGCGTTTCGCTGATAGTTGCGGAGGCAATAATGCGCTCGGTACGAAGTTGTAGACGCGGAGCGTGGCAAGTGCAGATCTGCTCATGAAGTACGATCCGCAGATGTCCGAACTCGAAGAAGCCTTGACGCTGCGGCCCGCTGACGAGGACTGGACGGCGTTCGCTGATCCCAGATACGAATCGATTAATGCAATGTTCGGTGGATGGACCACCGCCGTAACGCTCCGTGCCACACTCAAGACCGCAGACAGCGACGCAACGCCCTCGGCGATCACGATCAACTTCGTCGACCGGGTCGAAGCCGGTTCGGAAGTTACCGTCCGCAGCAGGTGCGTGGGGAACACTCGGTCGATTGGGCATTGGCAAACTGAGTTGCTGTCCGCGGAGGGCCGGACGCTAGCGATAGCGGTGGTGGTGCTGGCGAACCGTCGTGAGACCGATGGGCACACGCAACGGTCGATGCCCGAGGTACCCGATCCTGAAACCCTCGACGAGTTCCATCCACCCGGCCGTCAAGGCGAACGGTGCATGATCCGACCGGTCACCGGTCATCCGCCGTTCGGTCGGTTCGATACCACATCGACGCATTGGGTGCGCGATATGACCGGGCGGCCGGTTGATTATCTGCAGTTGGCCTACTTTGCCGACCAGTTCGCTCCACGGCCTTTCTACTGGGGTCAAGGGCCGCGTCCGGCGGCGACGCTGAGTATGTCGGTTTACTTCCATGCCACTCCCGATGAAGTCGCTGCAGTCGGCGATGACTACATGTTCTGTGAAGCAAGCGGCAGTAGGGGTGCGAACTCGACGTCGGGTCAACACGCTCGCCTCTGGAGTCGTTCAGGGGTTCTACTCGCAACCACAGAACAGCTCCACTGGTATCGCTGACCGTTGGACTACCGCACCCGACCACACTCAGCGGACCATAAGACTTCGCCGTTAGAACGTGCGACAATGGGACATGGTTTCAAGTGATACATGGCAAGTGTCGGGGTCCGCTGCTGAGAAGTATGAACGATTCGTAGCGTCGTGGTTTGTGCCGTGGGCAAATGATCTGATTGCGAGAGCCGGGGTGCAGTCGGGGTACCGTCTTCTGGACCTGGCCTGTGGGACGGGTGTCGTAACACGTGCAGCCGCCCCGCTGGTCGGGGAGACGGGCTCAATCGTCGCCTCAGATCTCAACGAAGGAATGCTCGCAGAAGCTCAGCGACATGAGGTTGCCGGGGCGACGATTCAGTGGCGACAAGCTAATGCTGAAGACCTGCCGTTCGAGGATGACTCATTCGATACGGTGTTGTGCCAGCAGGGGCTTCAGTTCGTTCCAAACATGGCTAGCGCCGTTGGCGAGATGCGGCGAGTT
>CAXMUI010000242.1:0-2557 GCA_964196475.1 uncultured Acidimicrobiia bacterium | reverse complement strand
GGTTGAAGGGCCACCTCGGCGTACTTGACCTGAACTTCGGCGCGAAGTTCGTCACGATCGACAGGAAGATCGGTGGTTGACGAACCGCCAAAATGTCGATCCTTGGACATTGGTGTGTCGGTCATGAGCATCCTCTCTCTTTATGGAACTGCATCTCCAGTTGGGCTATACCCGCGGAGCTTAACCCATACCGAGCCAACGAGAAAGTGGCCGTCACTCGTGAGCCACCTAGCGGGTTGCCTATCGAATTCAGCCCGAGTCCACCCGTGCTTGCTCGACTACGTGAGTTGGTCAGACGCCCTTGGCCATATTTTCGAAGCGAGTAAACTTGGGGACGAACACCAAACGGCTGGTTCCGGTGGGACCATTGCGATGCTTGGCAATGATGACTTCGGCTTCGTTACGGTGCTCAGTTTCGGGGTTGTAGACCTCGTCGCGGTACAGGAACATCACGACGTCAGCGTCCTGCTCGATTGCGCCGGACTCACGAAGGTCGGCCAACATTGGACGCTTGTCTTGGCGGCTTTCGAGCCCACGAGAAAGCTGAGACAACGCAACCACAGGGCATTCGAGTTCGCGAGCCAAGATCTTAAGCCCACGGCTGATCTCGGAGATCTCAACCTGGCGGGACTCGGCGCCGGTCCGGCCCGTCATGAGCTGAATGTAGTCAACACAAATCATGCCCAATGGTCCGACACGGCTCTTGAGACGGCGGGCCTTAGAGCGAATGTCCATGATGGTGAGATTCGGGTTGTCATCAATCCAGATTGCTGCCTCGGCCAAGCGCCCGACACTGGTTGAGATCTTTTGCCAATCATTGGGATCGAGTTGACCGGTTCGCACCCGTGAAGCATCGACCTTGGCATCGGCGCACAACATACGTTGGCTAATTTCGAGTTGGCCCATTTCGAGCGAGAAGAACAGGCAAGGCTTGCCGGCGTAATCACGGCTACCCATCGCTGCGTTGACCACCGCTCCTAAGGCGAAACTGGTCTTACCCATGGCAGGTCGGGCACCAATGACGATGAGGGACGAGTTCTGCATTCCCGACATCATCTCGTCCAGATCGCGATAGCCCGTTGGCGTGCCGGTAATAGAATCGCCTTGCTCGTACAACTCTTCGAGACGGTCGAGGTTGCCTTTGAGAAGGTCTTTGATCTCGGCCATAGAGTCGACCACACGACCCTGAGCCACATCAAACATGAGCGTCTCGGCCGAATCGACCGCCTTGGTGACATCGTCGGGCTTGGAGTAGCCAAGTTCACTAATATCGCCCGCGGCACGAATGAGGGCCCGCAAGATGTAGTGGTCATAGATGATGTCGGCGTACCTGGAGGCATTGGTGGCCGCCGGGGTACTGGCTTGCAAATCGATCAGCGCCGACGGACCGCCGATGGTTTCGAGCAAATCGGCTCGATCAAGCTCGTCGGCCACGGTGACGGTGTCGGCTGGTTCGCCCGCTCCGTACAGCGACGAGATTGCTTCAAAAATATGGCCGTGGGCCGGACGGTAAAATTGCTCAGCCGTGCAAACCTCCATCGCATCGGCAATGGCGTCACGAGTGAGCAACATGGCTCCGAGCAACGAACGTTCGGCCGCGAGGTCTTGGGGTGGAACACGAACAGCTTTTTGAGCAGAAGGTTGGGACGAATTTAGATCCGGGAAGTATTCAGACACGACGATTCTTAACGACCTAGAGGAAGCACTCCAACAGCGATGGGCAGGAATTTCATCCCATTGTCGCGAGGGGGTATGACATTGTCGCCGGGTGCGGGCTGGATTGTGCGCCAGTTATGCACGGATACATCACTGGAGTTGGGGTTTTCCTGTGGACAGACTGTGGACGGCGGTAAAAACAGAACGGGTCCGAGGATTGCTCCCCGGACCCGTTCGAAATACTTGGTTGAGTTGTGTCGTTAGACGGCAACAACATAGACCTGAATTGCAACGCTTACCTCGGGGTGAATCCGAGCAGAAACGCTGTGCATACCAAGGCTCTTAATGGCATTGCCAGTGAGATTCTTGCGGTCGATGGTGACATTGGCTTGTTCGCCAAGGGCCGTCGAGATATCGGAGGTCGTGACCGAACCAAAAAGCTGACCCTCGGGGCCAGCATTGGCACCGATACGGATGACCTTCTCAGCAATGCGAGCAGCCACGTTCTGTGCTTCGGCCAAGGTCTTGGCTTCGGCAAGTTCGCGGGTGCGGCGCATAGCAATGGCCTGCTGTTCGGCACCAGGGGTGGCCTTGAGAGCAAGATCATTGGCAATGAGGTAGTTACGTCCGTAGCCATCGGAAACAGTGACGACATCGCCACGGTTACCAAGATTGGCTACATCGGCACGAAGTACGATTTTCACGATTCGTTCTCCTCAGTGGTGGTGGCCTCTACCGCATCAACAGGTGCCGTGTCGGTAGCGTCCTTGCTCGGCGGTGGACCCGACGGACGTGGTGCTGGACCTTCGACTCGGCGATCGCCCTTGTCGCGGCGAGCGCCGCCACGCTGGGTGGTGACCCGGTTGGTGTAAGGAATGATGGCCATCTCGCGTGCGTTCTT
>CAXMUI010000241.1:0-2825 GCA_964196475.1 uncultured Acidimicrobiia bacterium | reverse complement strand
AGCACATCATCGGTAGCCGAGTAGCCCGAAATGGCATGAGGTAGACCGCGATAAATAAACCACCGTTCGGTGGTGACGATACGAGCGGGAGTATTCACAACTTTCATGCGGTTGCCAGTTTGCTACAAGTCGGCCAGTACTGCGTCGACCTGTCAATTTCTCGGTAGTAGCGGATGGCTATTCGTAGGTGCCATCAACCCACCACCGTTGTTGGGCCAATGCCATGAGGCGGGCCTTTCCATCGTTGGTTACGATCTGGAAACGGGCCCGGCGACGAGCGCTTTGCGCATCCCACCATCGTTCGTCCAGTGGCCAAGGCCCTGCCCATGCCGTTATGTCGAACCAGATCTTCGGGTCGGTTCCAACTCCTAGCCATTTAGGAACCGCCGACATAACACCACGGGCATTCACCCCAACCGAATGCCGTTGCGAATCAAGCACATGAGCCTCGAGCGGCCGGCCGTACACAACCGTCGGCGAAGGGGCCGGCAACTGACCTGGCCACGGCTTATCAGTCGCCACAGCGGCCACGGTACGGCCCTCAGCCAACGCAAAGCCTGCTACGGGGGTCAACACCAATTGGTCATGGGGTTGACGACCACCACGCCGCTCGGGGGCCAAGACCGCATCGGGCCCCAACAACCCCTGAACTCGTGCCACTCCCCTTGCTGCCCGCTCAGCAGCCAACGATTGTTGACCCCAGAACCCAACTTCTCGGCCTTGGGCTGGACCGACCTCGTCTGGACGCAAAAACAGACGCTCTAGCCCTCCCGTGGGACGAGTATCTGGTGATCCGTTGAGCCATCCATCGAGTTGCCAACGTACTCGTTCAGAAATAGCTGTCGGACTGAGGGCGCCTTCGTGTCGCCACAAACGCTCACGAACTTCGCCATGCTCGGATTCGAACCCCACCAGAACCCGGGTACACACCGCCCCCAGACGCGACAGCCGTTCGTGAAGTTCGTCGGCTGCGCCCTTCGCTACGAAAGCTGCTTGGTCGATACGGTCGACCGGCGGATCTAGCTCGACGACAACTTCAAGATCAGGTGGGATTGGTCGGGCCAACGGTTGTGAGTAATCAAGACCCGAAGCCAATCGATGAGCCCTTTCGCCTTCTCGACCAAAACGCCCTAACACGTCGCTGCGATCGAGATCGACAAAGGCCCCCAACGTTGTAAGCCCTAACCGAACAAGGACTTCGGTGAGTTCGTGGTCATCAAGAACATGAACCGAAAACCCCCGCAGAAATGTCGCCGAACTACCCGGAGCGACCACGGTTATCAGCGCTTCTTCGCGGAAGGCAGCCACACGAGCGGCGAAAGGACCGTCGGCTAGCCCTACGCGAACTGGGCCGGGACTCCCTAACGTCTGGAGCGCCCGCTGTGTTCGTCGCACCACTTCTTGGACAAGGGCCTTGTCTCCACCGAAGTACCGCGATGGGCCTCGAGTAGCAAAAGCACACGTACCCGGATCGGTCAGTTCGATCAAAGGCGTAACCGCCTCCAGTGCCGTTATCACTCCTTCGAAATCCCGAACATTCCCCTTCCACGCCGGACACCAGATCACTAAGGTGCGCGTCGCCACTACGTCCACCGGTCTAGCTCACTTCAGCTAAGTCACTGACCTGTTCATCAGCAGACTCATCAAGCAGATACATACCGCTTTGTTCGTTGGACAGGCTCACGCCGCCTTGCTTATTGGGCAACCACATAGACGACTTTCGGCGCGGCACGGTGTCGCGTCGCGCCACGGCGGTAACCGTTAGTTGACGAGCTTGCAAGATCCCGTGCCCTTCACCCAACCCGTTCCATTGACATTCGATGACATCAAGACGCACATCGGGAGCCTCGGGCCAACCCCAACGGCCAATATGCACTATCACGCTGCCGCGTTCACGCGCTCGCGCTTGCAACCGTCGGGCGTCGTGATGTTTGATCTGGTGATTCGTCGCCACCAATACTAGGTCGAAGGCATCAACCAAAGCCCCTGCCACACTGCCCCATTGGTCCGGCGGTGGTGCCTCAACTACTACGAACCGGTCAAGAGCTATACCTATTTCTTCGACCGCAGCGAGGCCGATACGTTCAGCGCCTAGTACTGCTAACCAACTTCCATCACGCGAAGCTTGGGCACAAACGGTCAAGGCCAACGAAAGTGCTCCACCTGATCCTGCGGCAGAAATTATTGTGCCGCGACGCAACTTCCCCTGCGGAAACAGTGGATCAAGCGCAGGCGCCAACGAGAGCGTCTGCTCGGCGGCGATAGTAATAGGCGCGACCTGTTCGCTGAGGCCAGCGAGTCGTTCACGACGCTCGTCCAGGGACAACGGGTGTTTCATGGGGTTTACAAGTATCGAACATATGTTCGATAAAAGCAACTACAATGCAAAATCTTCGGCTGCTCTCAGAAGATCACTAAGCACACCGACAGGTAAAAGTTGTGCTGTTGTGGCCGCGACTAGCTAGCCGTGAATGATCGACGGATCAACACCCGGCACGTAATACAAGAACAAATCGCCAATGAGTTTTTGGAGACCATCGGTGTCGGACCCTTTGGCCAAATCCAGCGTGATCACATTGGAGTTGATGTGAATCCCATCGATCCCACCGCGCTCGAACAGTCGACGTGCGAGTTCATCGGGTGGACGGTTGCCAAGGATTTCGGTATCGGGGAGGTAACGCTCATGCCCCATTCCGGTGATGCTGCGATTGATCTCGAAGCGCACGCGACCTAGATCGGCACTTGGTTTTTGTACGACGGTAATTGGCTGTCCCATAGCAACAGTGAGCTTACCCGCGTCGACGAACAGCAAGCACGCTGAGAGC
>CAXMUI010000240.1:0-10088 GCA_964196475.1 uncultured Acidimicrobiia bacterium | reverse complement strand
CGACATCAACCGGGCTTTCGGCATCGATGGCGATCATGGGTTCTTCCGTGAGTTAGCTATCCGCCCTGGAACCCACAAAGTGTGTGTCTATTCGATTTCTGTAGACGAGGCCGGAATCGCCGACGGTGCCAACCGTCTCATTCGATGCCTCACCGTGACCATCACCGACACCTCATTCCCCCGTGGCACCCTTGACTGGGCTACACGTTCGGGCGACGATGTGACCGTCAGTGGGTGGGCCTATGACCTCGACAGCCAAACGTCACCGGTGGACATAGAGATCACCGTCGATGGCGCTCTCAAGAAGACCATCTCTGCCGATGGTGCTCGGGCCGACATCAACAAGATCTTGATGGTGAACGGCGACCACGGGTTTAAGCAGACCTTCTCGGTCACTGCCGGTTCGCATCAAGTTTGTGCCTACACCGTCGATGTGAACCCCAACGGATCAAACGGCTCCGCCAAGCAACTGCTCGGATGCAACAACCTCTAACAGCTAGCGGGTTGTTGCGGCGGCCGCCTGGCGTGCGTGGTAGCTGGAGCGAGTAAGCGGACTAGATTCCACATGACCAATACCCAGTTGACGGCCCACAGCCGACAAGTTCTCAAACTCGTCGGGTGTCCACCACCGACTTATTGGCAGGTGTTCAGACGTGGGGCGCAGGTACTGGCCAATCGTGACAATGTCAGTGCCAATCGCCGCCAGGTCCGCCATCGTCGCAACCATCTCGTCATAGGTTTCGCCGATACCAACCATCAGTGACGACTTCGTGGTCAGACCCTGAGCCTTGGCACGGGCGAGCACCGACAAACTTCGGGCATAACTTGCCGATGGGCGTACCGCACGTTGGAGTCGGGCAACGGTCTCGACATTGTGGTTCAACACGGACGGACGCGCCGAAAAAATCGCGTCAAGAGACGCCTCGATACCTTCGCAATCAGAGATGAGTACCTCCACTCCCACGCCCGGACTGCGCTCTCTTATGGCGTTTATGGTGGCAACGAACCCGCTTGCACCACCATCAGCCAGGTCGTCACGCGCCACAGTTGTAAGGACTGCGTACGTGAGTTTCATCTGGGCAACGGCGGCGGCAATTCGCTGCGGTTCGTGTTGGTCGACCGGGTTCGGCTTGCGTGTGTCAACCAGGCAGAAGCCGCAGGCGCGAGTACAGCGCTCACCGTTGATCATGAACGTTGCCGTACCGTCAGACCAGCACTCGTAAATATTGGGACAACCCGCTTCTTCGCAAACAGTGACCAAGTCCAAGCTATTTATGGTCTTCTTGAGTTCGCGATATTCGGGGCCCATGTCGGCCTTCACACGGAGCCACTCAGGCTTACGACTGCGAATTTCTAGTCCCTCGGTTACCCCGGCGTCGTGAAGCCGCGATGCGAGTCTCACCGAAGTTCCGTCGCCGAGGTTCTCCCCACTGGCGCGCCGGCTAAAAAGCGATAAGTCAGTGTTGCGGTGGCGCCAGACCACATCTTGACGTTCGATCCCCCCAGCAGGAGCCCATCGTTCTGCGGCTAAGCGCGAGACAACATCGACCACCTCTTTCATACCCGTGTCAACACCCTCGGCCACCAACGACGTCACGGACTTGTCGGTTATTCCGCAGGGAACAATGTTGTCAAACCATGCCAAGTCGGTGGACACATTCAGGGCAAACCCGTGCATCGTGCGCCCACGCGACAGCCGCACACCAATGGCGGCGATCTTGCGTGGTCGCGGCCCTTGTGCATCAAGCCAAACCCCAGGAAACCCGTCGAGTCGGGTGGCACCTGGTAACCCAATGTCAGTCAGTGCATCAATTATCAATTGCTCGACGTCGGCCACATAGGCGCTCGTGTCAGCCATCCCTCCGCCGCGCTTTCCCGCAATGGAGCGAATCGGATACACCACTAGCTGACCGGGTCCGTGAAAGGTAACGTCGCCGCCACGATCAACGTCGATAATCTCGGCGGCCTGAGAAGCAGCTGGCAATATGTTGGCAATGTCTGCGCTTCGTCCACGCGTGTACACCGGCGGATGCTCCAGCATTAGCAAATGGTCATCACCGCTGTGGGTGAACAATGCTTGCTGCAAAGCCCACGCGTCACGGTACGTGACCCGACCGAGCCACCGCGATCGCAGCATTGGCTCGGAGGCCACCGTTGGGGCAGCCGTCATCGGTTCCACGATGGTGCTCAGATCTCGGCTTCCCAGTCGCGCGTTTCCAAAATGGTGCGCATACGGTCGAGGAATGCAGCCGCGTAGGCACCGTCGAAAGCACGGTGATCCCAGGCCAACGCCAGGACCCCTACCGAGTGAACGGCAATCGCTTCGCTGCCATCGGTGTGGGTTACCACCACGGGCTTGCGACTAATGCCATCGGTGGACAAAATTGCTACCTGCGGTTGATTTATCAACGGGAACTGCATCAATGTGCCGTATTGACCAGCATTGGTGATGGTAAATGTCCCACCAGATATCTCGCTGGCCGTGATCTTTTTCTGTCGGGCTCTGCTAGCCAGATCAACAATGTCGCGTGAAATGGCTCGGAGTCGTTTGGTGTCAACATTCCTCACTACAGGGGCCATGAGCCCAGCAAAGTCGAGATCAACAGCGATGGCCAGGTGAAGGTCGCCGTGAACTGTCAGTTCGGTGTCGGTGATGCTGGCATTGAGTTGCGGGAAATCTTCCAGGGCATCGGCGAGCGCTCGGGCAATAAAGGGTAGATACGTGAGGCTGAAACCTTCTTCGGCTTTCCATTGTGCCTTGTGGGCTCGACGGACACGTTCGACATTCTCGTAGTCGACCTCAATAGCGGTGAGCACGTGGGGGCTGGTTTGCTTCGTTTCGACCATGCGTGTGCCGGTGACCTTGCGAATGTTACTGAGGGCAATAACTTCGTCTCGCTTACCCACCGGTTCAACTGCTGCGGCCGGGGCAGGCTTCGCAGCAACCTGCTGTGGTTCGGTTGGAGGCAGCGACGATGCACTTGCCGCCTTAGAGGCCGGAGACGGAGAGCCGTCGCTGGCAGCCTGAATCAGGAGCTCAACGTCGGCCCGGGTGATACGACCCGCCATACCGGTGCCAACAATTTCTGACGCAACCAGACCATTGTCGCTAATAAGCCGACGCACAACCGGCGAAAGCAACCGTCCGTCGCCTGGTTCGTCGGGTGCGCCGAAAATCGGCGGTGATGGCAATGGCGCCGTTTGCGCTGATGCGCGGGCTGCGGGTGCAGGAGCCGGCTCCGCCGCCGGAGCCGAGGCGGCCGCTGGAGCCGATTGGACAGCGGGTTCGCCGCCCGTATCGACACGGACCAATACAGTGCCAACATCAACCGTGTCGCCTTCGGCCACGACAAATTCGGTGATCGTTCCCGCAACGGGCGACGGAACTTCGGAGTCAACCTTGTCGGTGGACACCTCGAAGAGAACCTCGTCGACAGCAATAGTGTCGCCAACATTCTTGAACCATTTGGTAATGGTCCCTTCGGTTACGGTTTCGCCGAGTTGCGGCATCACCACGTCGGTCATCTTGGGCTCCTTGTTCGCAGTGGATCGCACTGCAGATTCGACACTATGGGGTTGCGAGAAATTTTGGGTGTTTCATCGCCGAAACTAGCCGTGAATACTACGTCCAGTCAGGGCAAGAACCGATTCACCAAACAACTCACTGAACGAGGGGTGCGGCTGGATGAATTGTGCCACATCATCAACGGTGGCTTCCCAGTTGACGGCAAGGTACCCCTGCCCGAGTTGTTCGGTAACCCAAGGTCCTGCCATATGCACACCGATAATACGTCCACCAGTTCCGTCGGATCGTTTCTCCGCGACAACTTTCACCATTCCCTCGCTTTCCCCAACAATCAGCGCTCGGCCGTTGCCGGCATAGCGATGCTTAGAAACGACGATGTCGTAACCCGCCTCGATAGCTGCGGACTCGGTTAGCCCGGCGAAGGCCACTTCGGGATGGCAATAAATTGCCCAGGGAACATTGGCGTAGTCAATAGGAATAGGCGATTCGCCCAACAAGTGCTTTACGATGAGCACTCCTTCGGCGAAAGCAATATGGGCTAACTGAGCGGTAGGGATGACATCGCCAATGGCGTAGACGTTTGGGTCGTCAGTCTGGCAAAACTCATTGACCTTCACGTACCCACGCTCGTCGGTTTCGACGTTGGTGTGGTTGAGACCGAGACCATCAGTCCGGGGTTTACGACCCACAGAAACAATGACCTGATTGACCTCCAAGCGCTTCTCGTTGCCTGACTTGTCTGCGTAGGTAATCGTGGTGCCGGAATCGTTTGGTATGTGACCGCTGATCGTCGCGTTGGTCACTACGTTGATCTTGCGTTTTTTGAATGAACGTTCGACCACCTTGGCAATGTCGGCGTCTGCCCCGGCCAGGATCGATGGCATTGCTTCCAAAACGGTGACGTTAGAACCAAGGTCAGAGAGCATCGATGCGAACTCGCAGCCAATAGCTCCCCCGCCGATTACTGCCACATCATCGGGAAGTTCTGGTAGCGCCAAGACTTCGTCGGACGTGAGCACCGTTGTGCCATCGATATCGAATCCTGGAATAGTGCGGACGCTTGATCCGGTAGCGATGACGGTGTGCCTGCCGCTGACTTCTAGGTCGCCGGACTCGCCGCCACTGACTTGCACAGTGCTCGGCCCCGTGAATACGCCTTTGCCGTCGTAGACCGTTACGTTGCGGCTCTTGAGTAAGCCCGAGAGACCTTTGTGGAGGCGGTCAATGATTGCTTGTTTGCGTTCTTGGGCGACAGAAAAATCGAGGGCAACATCGCCGACGTTGATGCCAAACTCTTCGCTGTGACTGATATGACGAGCTAGCGCGGCGGTCTCAAGGAGTTCCTTGGCTGGAATGCAGCCAACATGCAAGCACGTACCACCGACCTTGTGCATTTCGACAAGACCAACATCGAGGCCGGCACTCGCACCGTATAACGCCGCAGCCTCGCCGCCGGGTCCACCACCAACAATCAGAAGATCATGCGTTGCCATAGTTCGCAATGGTAAAGCGGATTACCGAAAAGGGGTACCTATGTCTTGTGACTTTCGGAGAATCTCTAGCCGGCGTGTCGACCACCGCAATTATCGAAGAAACAGCCTTGGGTCTACTGGTTCACCATTAACCCGCGCCTCGAAATGCAGGTGAGGACCCGTGGAGTGACCGGTAGACCCGACCTCACCGATGCCTTGGCCGCGATTAACCCACTGCCCTTCAACCACCCACAGCGCCTGTTGGTGACCGTAAACCGTCAGCACACCACCACCATGGTCGATCATAACTGCGTTGCCGTAGCCGCCCAGCCAGCCAGAGAAAACGACGAGGCCGTCAGCCGCCGCAATAATGGTCTGGCCAAAGTCGTCAGCAATGTCGATGCCCTCGTGCATGTAACCCCAGCGGGGCCCAAATTCTGAACTCACCCAACCCGGCGTTGGCCAACTCATCGAACCCGGTGCCCCACCAATAATTGCTTCGCAGTTGATGTTATTTCCCAAGCCATCCGTCGGTTGCTCGCCACGGAGACACATAGCCTGCCATGTCGCGCGCCGTTGCGCCTCGGCGCGAATCTGCGCTTCTTGGTTGGCGATAATGCGTCGGACCTCGGCCTGTGCCGCCTCAAGCGCAGCCACCTCGGCTTGAAACTCGGCGATCTCAACATCGAGTTGCTGTTTCATTTCCGCCTGCACTGCTCTGTCGGCACCCAAACTATTACGGATAGCCACAAGCTCTGCTCGACCATCGGCCGCTTTGGCCTGAAGATAGTCCTGCGCCGCGACCTGTTTGGCCTGTTCTGCCTCGGCTATCTGTAGGCCAGCAAGTAACGCTTGGTCCGACTCGGCCACGGCGGAAAGCAAGGCCATCTTGGTTTGTAGTTCCGTCAACGTCTGGGATCGAAGTAACGGAACAATTGGGTTACCCTGCGATGGAGTCACGTATGCCGCGACGGCTCTGGCTCGTATCAGCGCGGTCCAGGCCTCAATTTCGAGCGCAGTTTCTTTCATCGCAATAGCCGATAAAGCCATGGTACGAATAGCTGAAACCTGGTCCTCGAGTTGCGCCTCGTACTGCGTTTGGGCCCGTTCGATTCGCAAGTCGAGGACGTTCAGCATGTTCTCCATCTGTCCGACGGACAATCGCAGGCCTGAAATTTGAGCGTTGTTGGCAGAAATTTCACCGCCAATTCCGACCGCGTCGGCGAGGCCATCTTGAATAGCGCTGTCGTTGGCCACCTGCGCGTCGTAATATTCCTGATCGATCGGTTCCTGGGCCGCGACCGGTCCAATGAGCATCAGCAGAAGAAAGCTGACCAGAACTGGATGAATTTGCAAGAATAACGTGCGTACGCGTTGAAACATGAAGCAGGCCCGCTTGCAAAACCGACCGTACCAGATCAGGTGACGGGGATGGTGTACCTATTCGTGGCAGCGGTTATGCCAGCGCCATTTGCACTGCAAAAGCAACCAAAATCGCCAACCCACACAACAGTGCGGCCAGAATCAATGCTCGTGTGCTCATGAAGGCCAGCGTAACCGCTTTGCAGCCTCTACTATCAACATCATGGAAGGACCGGTCACCGCCTCCACACATCTGGAACCCGTGTCGGACTTGACGACCCCCGAACCAGTCCCCGATGCCGAACGTTCGAGCGAAGCGCACGGCGCCACGGTGGCGCTTGCTGCAGTCGTTGCCATGCTCGACCCAATAGCGGCCCGACGGGCAGCTATTCGCTATGCGGTCGTCGACCGATGCGTCGCTGCCATCGAAGTCGACCTCGACCTCCGGGTCGAAGTACTGAGTGCGGCGGTCCTCGCTGAACTGGGCGCAGTTCTGGCCAGCCAGCCAGCTACCGGGGCCGATTCCGCCGACCTCGCGGCATCCATCATGAAGTGGACGCCAGCCCTCACTGAATCTGCAATTGGGCTACGGCATCAACACGAACGCTGGGATGGTTCCGGTAGTCCCGAAGGACTGGCCGGAAAGTCCATCCCTCTCGTCTCGCGTCTCGTTGCTATAGGTTCCGCCGTTGCCGACGTCATCACGGGAGTCAGCGACGAAATTCCGTGGCCCGAAGCAATCCAACGTCTACAAGATTTGCAAGGCACATCGCTCGACCCGGTGATCACCAATGCGTATCTAGCATCGATCGACCGAGGCTCCCCGGCCCGCCAGCATCGCGAGATCGGAGTAGCACAAGCCCTCGACCTGCTTCGGCAAATCCGACCGGTTACTCCGCGTCCGATTGAGGCATTGACAACAATCGGAGCGGCAATAGGGGCAGTCGATGACCCCCGTGGGCTAGTCGCCCTTATTGCCGAACAGGCCCGACGCAGCATCAACGCCACAGCGGTAAGCGTGGCCAAATACAACAGCGACGGAACGGACATCGAGGTTGTCGTAAACATCGGCGAACTTGAACCTGGCCAAGACCGCTTTCCCTCCAATGAGTCCCACCCATTTGTGCGTCACGACCCAAGCAGGGTCGCCGTAACTGCACTTGGTTCCGCCCCCGGACAGCCTGCCAGCATGCTGGCAGGACCAATCAATGCGGGCTCCACAGCCTGGGGTATTGTACTGGCCAAGGTATCGCCCGATCGAGCCGGATTCGATGCCACAGATACCCCGATTCTCGAAGCTGTTGCTCAAGAACTTGGACACGCCGTATTGAAAGTCGAGCGCCTAGCCGAGGTTCTGGAAATGGCACTCCGGGATCCACTAACGGGTGTGTCCAACCGCCGCGTGCTCAGCGAGCGACTCACCGCGGTCTTCGAATTACCCAGTTCTGAGCGCTCCGACGCGGCCCTAATCATGTGTGACCTCGACGGCCTCAAAACCATAAATGACACGTTGGGCCACGGCACCGGTGACCAGGTGCTGATCAAGGTCGCTCAAACGTTGCGAGCAGCGGTTGCCACCCACAAATCGGCATCGGTGTTTCGTATTGGCGGAGATGAGTTTTGCGTGCTTATCGAAAGCGGTGGGCGACTTTCTGCGGGCGCGATTTACCAGCGCATCGAAGAGCTCATAGCGCGAATTGAAGACCCTCCGATAAGCCTCTCATGCGGCATGGCTCTTGCTTCGGACACCATGTTGACTTCGAGCGAACTTCTCCGCGCTGCCGACGAAGCGCAATACATCGTCAAACGTTCGCGTCGCGGAAACCAGTCACCAATCCGCAGCGACTCAGACAGCTACCAGGTCAGTCGTCGGTCCCGGCGCCGACCACCCGAATAGGACACACATGAACGACGCCTTCGGACGCCCACAAAACGTTCTTGTGGTGGGTGCCACTTCGGACATTGCGCAGGCGGTCATCGGGCGACTGAAACCAACGCTGCAGCGGATCGTCCTCGCCGGACGCGACCTCGATGCGCTGCAATCACTTGGTTCGACGTTTGGGCCCTCCATTGCCTATAAGGCAATGCATTTCGACGCGCTCGAATTCGGCGAGCACGACACATTTGTCAACAATGCCGTCCAGTGGCTCGGTGATATCGATCTCGCTGTCGTAGCCCACGGTGCATTGGGCGACACGTACTCACTGGATCTTTCGGCTTCCGACGTTGCGCAGATAGTTCAGATCAACCACACCGGTGCCGCGACCATTTCGCACAGCATCGGCCGCCGACTTCGTGATCAGGGCCATGGCACGATCGCTATCTTGTCCTCGGTCGCAGCAGTGCGCCCGAGGGTGACAAATTTGGTTTACGCAAGTGCCAAAGCTGGTCTTGATGGATTTGCCCGCGGGCTTGACCATGCGCTGGTGGGTTCCGGTGCCCGAGTCATGGTGGTCCGCCCGGGTTTTGTGCATTCAAAGATGACCCATGGCCTCCCTGAGCAGCCCATGGCCTGTAGTCCCGACGAAGTGGCAGACGCGATGATCAACGGGTTGACGAAGAAGCGCTCCGTTGTTTCGGTTCCGAAGCTACTTGGTCCGGCCTCCGCTGCGCTGCGTAACCTACCGACCCCAATCTGGCGCAAAATTTCAGACCGGTAGCTCCGCCAGATACCAGCTCGCCTCGTCCCTCGAGAACGAGGAGTGGTTCGTCCAGTACCAGTGTTCGGTCTTGGGTTACGACAAAGCAACGTTAGGTGTGGGACTCGAGCGTGGTTTAGGGCAGTTTCCGTGGTTAAAAATCGTCGCTCGTGGGTTGAATCAATTCCAAATCCCGGAGTTCATTAAGCAACGTGCGGACATCAGACTCGATCTGGGAACGGGCGGCTTCAAAATGTTCGCTCAGGGCATCGACTAGTTGGGTTTCGGTAATTGGCTGGGCCAACAACGACCAGACTATGAGTCCCGGGTTAACGAGCATGCGGGTTTGTTGATCGTTGCCGAGCAGCAATACCCCTCTGAGGGTCTCGCGCCACAAGACTCTGGGATCTCGACACCACTGCGGTGCGTTCATGACTTTTTGCGCAGTCGATCAATGGCCCGTCGGGCATGGGAACGTTGGGTCCAACCGCGATGCTCGAGGTACGCCTTCTGCGGCCACACGACAGCTTTCGTGTACCTCACCTTGGCGCGCAGGCCTCTAATTGCCAACACGCTCGCTAGGGGACGGGTGTAGCTACGGGACGTGGTCAAGTAGGACCGCAACATAGCGCGTTCGACAGTCGTCGGTTCCAGCTCTCTTGCCCATACTGCTAGGTCCGTCGGGGCAAGTTTCAGCTCATCCCATGTCAGATTTACGGCCCGTTGCACGACGGCAGCCGCTCGCCATCCGGTGGTCAACTCGGCAATTCGGTCAGGTGTTATTTGGTGATATTGCACCACCTGGGCGACGTCGCGCAACGAAACCCATCGTCTCGGGAAATCGCCAATGGCTGCATTAATGCACGTCTGGAGAAATTCGACTTCACCGTCGAGTACGGCGACGTCGTAACCACCGATAGCGACAGTTCGGCTACCGCTATAGAGGTCGTCGAGTGGGATCATTAGACCAAACCCACCAACGACGAATGTGCGATGGAGGTCGACCTCGACCGGACCCACTTTGAGCAAGGACTCTTTACCAAACTCGGCATCGAAGCCGGGTCGCAATTCTGGGAACGGTTTATCCGC
>CAXMUI010000239.1:0-6570 GCA_964196475.1 uncultured Acidimicrobiia bacterium | reverse complement strand
TGGCCAGCAACTACCGGCAGTCCAACCAAATGCTGGCGATGCGTAACAGTTACCACGGTCGGTCCTTCTCGGCCATGGCTGTTACCGGGCATCGCAGCTGGTCGGCGTCAAGTTTTTCGGGTCTTAATGTCAGCTTCGTTCACGGCGGATATCGACTGAGGAGTCCGTTCCGCGAGCTGGATGACGATGCCTACACCGCCGCTTGTGTTGATGATCTCGTGCAGATTATCGACATGACTACTGCGGGTAATGTCGGGGCAATGATCGCGGAACCGATCCAAGGCGTGGGCGGGTTCGCAGTACCACCTGATGGATTTTTCGGATCGATGAAGAAGGTCCTCGATGCCTACGAAATCTTGTTCATTGCCGACGAGGTCCAGACGGGTTGGGGTCGCACCGGCGAACACTTCTGGGGCTACGAAGCTCACGGCATAGTGCCCGACATCTTGACCTTCGCCAAGGGCGTCGGTAACGGCTTGTCTTTGGCCGGTGTTGTTGCTCGTGCTGATGTCATGAATACCATTAAGGCCACGTCGTTCTCTACCTTTGGCGGTAATCCGCTGGTTGCGGCCGGCGGGTTGGCAACGCTTAAATACCTCAAAGACAACGACACGCAAGCCAATGCATTAGCAATGGGCTACCGACTCACCGAACGATTAGGCGAAGTGGCTGCCGCGACGGATTGGATCGCCGAGTCTCGGGGACGAGGGCTCATGCAAGCACTCGAAATGGTGCATCCCGGTGGCTTGGAGCCCGACAAGGCCCGTACTGCTGCCGTTGTTGAGGCCTGCAAGTCACGAGGGCTCCTTGTGGGCAAGGGCGGCCTCTACGGAAATGTGATCCGGATTGCACCGATGCTCAATGTCAGTGCCGCCGAGATCGACGAAGGCTGTGCTGCCATCATTGGCGCCATCGCCGACTGTAACTAATCCACGTCCGCTACCGAAGCATTCCAGAGGAGTAACTATGACAACACTTATCCAAGGCGGAACCGTCATTACCGCAACTGGCGTCCACGACGCCGATGTACTTGTCGATGGTGAGACCATCGTTGCCGTTATGTCGCCCGGTTCCGACGTGGCCGAATCGGCCGCTCGCGGTGCCGAGACCACACTTGATGCCACGGGTAAGTACGTCATTCCTGGCGGGGTGGATTGTCATACGCACATGGAGTTGCCATTCGGCGGTACTAGTGCCTCCGACACCTTTGAAACGGGCACCCGAGCCGCAGCCTGGGGAGGCACAACGACCATTGTCGACTTCGCCGTGCAATCGGTCGGCCAGAACGTCCGCGATTGTCTCGATGAGTGGCAGGAGAAGGCGGCAGGCAACTGCGCCATTGACTACGCATTCCACATGATTATCGGCGAGGTCAATAACGAGTCACTACAAATGATGGACACCCTTGTCGATGAGGGGATTACGAGTTTCAAACTCTTCATGGCCTACCCCGGTGTATTCCTTAGTGACGACGCACAGATCTTGCGGGCCATGCAGCAATCGGCAGGCAATGGCTCCATGATCATGATGCACGCCGAGAACGGCATCGCTATCGACCTTCTTGCTCAGCAAGCTTACGATCGCGGCGAAACCGCACCAATCAATCATGGGCTTGTTCGCCGTTCTGAACTCGAGGGCGAAGCCACGCACCGGGCAATTCAGCTGGCCAAGATTGGTGCAGCCCCCTTGTACATTGTGCATCTGTCGGCGTCTGAGGCATTAGAACAGGTCACCATTGCTCGCAATAAGGGAGCAAACGTATTCGCTGAAACCTGCCCGCAGTACCTGTACCTAAACCTCGAGGATCACTTGGGTGCCCCTGGGTTTGAGGGCGCGGCCTACGTGTGCTCAACGCCTCTACGGACCAAGCACGCCCACCACCATGACGATCTGTGGGCCGGACTGGCCAACAACAATCTCAGTGTTGTATCCACCGACCATTGCCCCTTCTGCATGAAGGAACAAAAGGAACTAGGCGCCGACGATTTCCGGGCTATCCCGAACGGCATTGGCTCGGTGGAACATCGCATGGACCTCCTCTATCAAGGTGTGGTGCAGGGCAAGATCAGTCTGCCCCGTTGGGTTGAGCTGGCCTCCACGACGCCCGCCCGTATGTTTGGGCTTTACCCGCAGAAGGGAACCATTTCACCGGGGGCCGATGCCGACATTGTGTTGTACGACCCGAATAAGAAGTGGTCAATCTCTGTCGACAATCATCACATGAACATGGACCATTCCGCCTGGGAAGGTTTCGAAATCAATGGTCATGTCGACACCGTCTTGTCCCGGGGCAAGGTAATTATCAAAGATGATGCCTACCACGGTCGCGCTGGTGATGGCCAGTACCGCAAGCGCGGCCTATCCCAGTACCTAATCTGACCTGTTCCACCCTTCCGACTCCTTTCGACCTCCCATTAAGTAGAGACTCTTATGAAGCAAATCTCCCATTGGATCGACAATCAGGTTGTAGCAGGAACCAGCGGACGCACCAGCGCCGTTTACAACCCAGCCACCGGCGTTCAGACGGGCGAGTTGGCCCTTGCCTCGGTTGCTGAGGTTGATGCTGTAGTGGCCTCCGCCAAACAAGCCGCTACGGAGTGGCGCAGCGCATCAATTTCGCAACGCACCAAAGTATTGTTTCGGTTTCGCGATCTTGTAGAACGCAACATCGATTCTTTGGCCGCTGCTCTCACCGACGAGCACGGCAAAGTCCTTAGCGATAGTGCGGGCGAACTGTCGCGTGGGCTGGAGAACATCGAATACGCGTGCGGGATTCCGGAGATGTTGAAGGGCGGGTTCAGCGAGCAAGTCAGCCGCGGCATTGATGTGTACACCATTCGTCAGCCGCTGGGCGTCGTGGCAGGCATCACCCCGTTCAACTTCCCGTGCATGGTCCCGTTGTGGATGTTTCCCAACGCCATAGCGTGCGGAAATGCGTTTATTCTCAAACCATCGGAGAAGGATCCTTCGACATCGTTGATGATGGCCGAAATGCTGGCCGAGGCCGGCCTTCCCGATGGTGTTTTCAGCGTTCTTCAAGGCGACAAAGTAGCGGTCGACCGAATTATCGAACACCCCGACGTCGCCGCGGTGAGCTTTGTCGGCTCAACCCCGATCGCCAGGTACGTGTACGAGTCGGGTACCGCCGCCGGTAAACGTGTTCAAGCTCTTGGTGGCGCCAAGAACCATATGGTTGTCCTTCCCGATGCCGACCTCGGTATGGCCGCCGATGCCGCGGTGAACGCTGCATACGGATCGGCAGGGGAGCGGTGCATGGCCATATCCATTGTGGTCGCCGTCGGCGACATTGCCGATCCATTGGTCGCGGCAATCGCCGACCGTATTCCGGGTCTTAAAGTCGGCGATGGCACCGATCCCGCGTCTCAGATGGGTCCCATCATTACCGAGGCCGCCCGGGACCGCGTCGCTGGCTACATTGATATCGGCGCCAACGAGGGGGCAACGGTAGTAGTGGACGGCCGAGACCTTGAATGTCCAAATGAGGGGTTCTTTTTGGCCCCGACACTTATGGACAACGTCACGCCAAACATGGACGTCTATACCGACGAAATCTTCGGTCCGGTTCTTGGCGTCGTACGTCTGGATAGCTTCGACGAGGCCCTTGCCCTTATTAACGCCAACCAGTACGGCAACGGCACCGCAATCTTTACCAGAGATGGTGGTGCAGCCCGCGAGTTCCAATTTGGCGTAGAGGTTGGAATGGTTGGCATCAACGTGCCGGTTCCCGTGCCCGTGGCTTACTACTCATTCGGCGGCTGGAACGACTCGCTATTCGGTGATCGTCATATGTACGGACCCGAGGGCATCGAGTTTTACACTCGTACCAAAGCCGTCACTAGTCGGTGGCCCGACCCGGCCACCAGCACGATCGACCTTGGGTTTCCCATCAATTAGTATCTGACAGGAGCAATAACTATGGAATTTGGCGTCGTTTTGCAAACGGACCCACCCGCGTGGCGCGTGGTCGAACTCACCAAACGCGCTGAGGCCCTCGGGTTCAACTACGCGTGGACCTTCGATAGTCATATTTTATGGCAGGAACCCTACGTCATCTATTCACAGATGCTTAGTGCCACGAACCGAATCAAGGTTGGTCCCATGGTCACCAATCCCGGCACCCGAAATTGGACGGTTACTGCGTCGCACTACGCCACGCTCAATGACATGTTTGGCGATCGCACCGTATGTGGCATTGGGCGCGGCGACTCAGCCATGCGGGTGCTAGGACACAAGCCCAGCACGTTGGCCACCTTGAGTGAGGCCATGACGGTC
Organism: uncultured Acidimicrobiia bacterium; assembly: GCA_964196475.1. Lineage (GTDB taxonomy): Bacteria > Actinomycetota > Acidimicrobiia > Acidimicrobiales > JAHEJN01 > CAWKZT01. Next base: position 2,277 of record CAXMUI010000239.1, on the reverse strand, counting down.
ATCAAAGGACTGACCGAGGGCAAAGAAGTTACCTACAACGGCACGCAGCAGCAGTTTCCGTGGAGCAAGGGTTCATCACTTGATATGTATATGGGTGCCTACGGTCCGCGTGCGCTCAAACTTGTCGGTGAGCAAGCCGATGGTTTCATCTTGCAGTTAGCTGACCCTCAAATTGCAAAGTGGACCATCGAGGCCGTTCGCACCGCGGCGTCCGATTCAGGTCGTAACCCCGATGATGTATCTGTCTGCGTTGCTGCTCCGGCCTATGTTGGCGACAACATTGCCTACCAACGCGATCAGGTTCGTTGGTTTGGCGGCATGGTTGGAAACCATGTGGCTGACCTGGTCGAGCGTTACGGCGCCACCACCGACATGATCCCTGAGGCGTTGATGTCGTACGTCGAAAACCGTAAAAGCTATGACTATGCCGAGCACGGCAAGTCCAGCAGCACTCATGTCGATTTTGTTACCGATGACGTCATCGACCGATTCTGCCTACTGGGAACCGTTGATCAGCACATCGAGCGATTAGAGGAACTGCGCGAGCTTGGGGTCGACCAATTTGCGATATATCTCCAGCACGATGGTAAGGATCACACGCTGACCGAGTACGGCGAGAAAATTATTCCGGTTATTAACGCCCGGTGACCGACGCAACCGTCGGTGCAGCTGGCACCGACCTCCTCATCCAGGATCAGCTCCGTCGTGAGCACAGTGCAAAGGCCGACCGTCGTGCGATCACCTCGCGCGCCATCCGCCAAGTGTTGGTCTTCGCGGCGTTTTTGATGACACTGGGCTTGTTGTACACGGCATATAAGGCATTCGGCGCTTCGGTCGATCATCGCCAACACAAGTGGCGCGTGGTTGGCTCGTTCCTGCCGCGTTCGGACAATCTGAACATGCCGCCGATAAGCAATATTTTCACCTCCTTTGGTGACACCTTGCCGGGCAAATCGTCACCCATGGCCATAACTTTGTTGGGCGAAGCACTCTTCACGTTGCGTGAGGCCACCGTGGGATTCATTGCCGGTGTAATTAGCGGGTTGACGCTGGCCATCATGTTGGCTCGTTCAAAGTTTCTGGAACGGGGCCTGACTCCGTACATCATTGCCAGTCAAACCATTCCCCTCATCGCTATAGCGCCGCTGGTAGTGATCTGGGGCCGCAAGAATATCGACTTCTTTCCCTGGGAATGGCAGGACTGGATGTCGGTATCCATTATTGCCACGTATCTCACCTTCTTTCCTGTGGCAATCAATGGCCTAAAAGGTTTGCAGTCTCCCCGGCCAGAGAACCTGGAACTTATGTCCTCTTATGCGGCTAGTTGGAACGCAACGCTTTGGAGGCTTCGGCTTCCGGCATCGCTTCCCTATCTGTTCGCTGCGTTCAAGCTGGCGGCCGCGGCCAGTGTCATTGGCGCCATTGTGGGCGAGATATCAGCGGGCGTGGGCGGGGGACTCGGACGGAGAATTCTGGGGCAAGCCCTTAACTACACCACCGCACCCGAACGTCTTTTCGCAGCCGTCGGCGCGGCGTCGCTACTTGGAATTGCGGTCTTCTTGTTCATTACCGCAGTGGAACGCACCGTGCTACGTTCCCAAGGGCGAAAGGCCATCTCATGACCGACAACTCGAGCACTTCAGCGGCCGTCGTCGATGGCGTCTCCAAGGTGTTCAATCCGGGCCGACCCAACGAAGTTCATGCGCTCGACAATGTCGATCTCGTAGTCGATAAGGGCGAGTTCATCACCCTCATTGGCCCCTCCGGATGTGGCAAGTCGACACTGTTGCGGTTAATCGCGTCGTTGTTGCCTTCGAGCAGCGGATCTATCTCGGTCATGGGAAAGTCCGCGGAGCAGGCTCGTCTTGATCAAGATTACGGGATGGCCTTTCAACGAGCCGGCTTGTTCGATTGGCGTTCAGTAGCCAAGAACATTGAACTGCCCCTCGAACTCATGGGTTGGAAGAAAGCCGATCGTCACGCTCGAGCGCAGGAGATGCTTGATCTGGTGAAGCTCAGCGACTTTGGTAACCATCACCCCGCCGAACTCTCTGGAGGAATGCAGCAACGCATAGCTATTGCTCGGTCCCTGGCATTTAATCCTTCGCTTCTTCTCATGGATGAGCCCTTTGGAGCGCTCGACGAAATGACTCGAGAGCATATGCAGGACGAACTCCTCAGGATCTGGAGCGAAACGGACACGACGGTTATATTTGTGACCCACTCCATTGCCGAGGCCGTGTATTTGTCGAAACGTGTTGTGGTCATGTCACCGCG
>CAXMUI010000238.1:0-2241 GCA_964196475.1 uncultured Acidimicrobiia bacterium | reverse complement strand
CTTGAGCGTCAAGGCTTTGTTGTCGAGGTCCGCGATGCGCCCGATAGTGATGCTGCTGCGGGTGAAGTCGTCTCGCAGGATCCATTGCCAGGTGTGGAGCTACGACCGGGCGAAACGGTTGTGCTTGAAGTTTCCCTCGGCCCGGGCGAAGTGGCCGTTCCTGATGTGCAGGGTCTCAGTCCGGCTCAAGCCACGGTTGTTTTGACCGACGACGGATTGCGCATTCTCGAGGACGAGGAAGAATCAGATTTGATCGCCGAAGGACTGGTCATTCGGACTGAGCCAGCTACGGGCGTCATTGTTGAAGATGGCGACACGGTTACTATTTTCATTTCTACGGGCTTGCCGATGGCTGAAGTTCCGAACCTTTTTGGTCTCGAACAAATCCCGGCCGAACAAGAACTGTTTAGTCGTGGTCTGCAGGCGGTCGTTGTTGAACAAGAGACCGATAATCCCAGCGAGATTGGTCGCGTGCTTTCTCAAGCGCCATTGGCCTTCGGCGAGGTCGAACAGGGAACTCCAGTGACAATCTTCATTGGTGTAGAGCCGCCGCCGACTCCAACACCTGAGCCGACGCCGACACCTGAGCCGACGCCGGTGCCAACAGCTACACCAGTGCCCACACCGCCGCCACCGACACCCACGCCATAGTTCTGGCCAGGTGGATGCCTGGCAAAGGAAGCTAACTGGTGAGAGTTCGGTCCAGGAAGTTCTGGATGAGCGCGTGCCCGGCCGTGGTGAGAATTGATTCGGGATGAAACTGCACGCCCTCCACATCGAGTTCGCGATGGCGCACGCCCATGATGAGATCGTCGCGGGTGGTGGCGGTGATTTCGAGAATGTCCGGCGACGTGGTGGGTTCGATGACGAGGGAGTGGTAGCGGGTGGCTTCGAGTGGGCTGGGTATGCCGGCGAACACACCCCGACCTTTGTGGTCAACTAATGAGGTCTTGCCGTGCATGAGTTGGGGGGCGCGGACAATGGTGCCGCCGTAGATTTGACCGATGCACTGCATGCCAAGGCAGACACCGAACACGGGGATGCGTCCGGCGAAGTGATTAATCATGGCGATCGATCCGGGCGAGCCGTCGGGGGTGCCGGGACCGGGGCTGATCAAGATGCCGTCGGGGTTGAGGGCATCGGCGTCGGCCAGGCTGATGGCATCGCTGCGATGCACGACGGGATCGGCGCCCAGTTCGCCCAGATATTGCACGAGGTTGTACACAAATGAGTCGTAGTTGTCGATGACGAGAATGCGAGGTCCGGACACGAATGAAGATGGTAGCGAAGCTAGACCGTCAGATGGGTCAATTTTGCCGTATCCTGTTCAATTATGGGGAACCCAAAGAAGCGCAAAATCGAGGGCGGGCGGATCACCGCCAAGGGCACACAGCCCGAATCGGCGAGGTATACGCCTCCGGGAACTTATTCACAGAAGCAAATAAGCGCCCCTTGGGTTCCTGTGGTGATGTTCGGCTTGCTTTTGATCGGAATGATCCTCATCTTGTGTAATTACGTTGGATGGGTTCCGGGCGGAACCGACAACATTTACCTACTCGTGGGGCTTGGCTTCATCCTCGGCGGGATTATTACTGCCACGCAACTCCACTAACTTTCGTGCCGTCACGTACGGCTCAAGTTGCACGTATGTAATTACACCCAGACTTGCCCACAACTGTGGATAAGTACGTAAATGGCGACTTTTGGGTCACTCTTCGACGGGCGCGACGAGGTCCATGTCTTCGAGGCAATGCCGAGGTGCGGGCGGATCTTCATCCGGGGCCATACGCATCTGCACTTCAGTGCCGCAAAGGCTGCATCGGTACATTATGCGCACTTTGCGAAGCTCGCCTGGTGGGGGAGGTTCGGGCATCATTTGCGACATTCCGCCGAGTAGGCGCATGCCGGAACGCATCAACAAGAATGCGGCCACGACAGCGATTATCACTCGAACCCAAAATGGCATGGGGCCACGCTAACGCGCCAACGGTTAGCTAACGCGTTGGGTGGTGTAACGCTCTAGCCGATGCGTTCGATGATGGTGGCATTGGCTAGGCCGCCACCTTCGCACATGGTCTGCAGGCCGTACCGGCCCTCGGTGCGTTCGAGTTCGTTGACCAACGTGGCCATGAGTTTGGTGCCCGAGGCGCCCAGTGGATGACCGAGTGCAATGGCACCACCGTTGACGTTGACATTGTCGAGGTTGGTGCCGAGTTCTTTTTCCCAAGCCAGAACCACCGA
>CAXMUI010000237.1:0-7108 GCA_964196475.1 uncultured Acidimicrobiia bacterium | reverse complement strand
GCCCGCAAATGATGGGGCGTAACCGCGGTCCATACCAAACTCGGACTCATAGCGGCACGGCGTCATGACCCGCCAATCGCTCACGCCTGGGTCGTTGTCGAGCATTCCCAACCACAGGTCGAGCCATCGTTGTGGCTCGGGAGAGTCGGGCCACCCGCCTGGATGGTTGAATGGTGTCCAGAGCACCTCAAGCGAAAGTACGTGTTTGTCGGGAGGGGCGACGGTCGGATCGATCGCCGAGGGAACGTTGGCCAAGAACACTGGGTGCTCAGCCACCTGACCGCTGGCCATCAGGCCGTGTGCTGCGGTCAGTTCGGCCACCGATGGGGTCACCGCCACTGTTGTGCCGACGAGGTCGTCGCCGAATCGGCTGCGGAACTCGTCGGACATCTTGGAGTAGATGGGCGCTTCGTCGAGGATGGCGTCGATTTTGGATTCGTAGCCGTCGCGGCCGCTCTGAGTGTTGCGGCGAATCTTGTTAAGGCCAGCGGGTGGTTCTTTCATCCAGTCGAGGAAAACCATCGCTGGGTCACAGGCAGTAATGACGGTAGCGGCCTTGATTGTTTCACCTGTCGTGAGCTCGACCGCTGATATCCGCTTGCCCTCGACTTGAAGTCCGTTGACGCGCGTATCGGTTCGGATGTGACCGCCGTGGGATTCGATCTTGTTGCTCAAAGCGGCAACCAATGCGCCACTGCCGCCTTGAGGTCGTCCGGGAGCCACAAGGTGTCGCGTTGCGAGCCCAAGGACACCGAGACCCGTTCCCGGTGTGTTCGGCGCAACACCCCAAACAACTGGACCACCCGCCAGAAATGAGGTGATTATCGTCTCGTCGTCGAAGAAACTTCGCAACACATCTAAAGCCGACATCCGGCTCCACTTAAGCAACGTGGCGCTGCCTTTGCCCTTGGCCCGAGCGAGAACGGCGGCGACTTTCCCCGGGGAGGGAGGGTTGTTGGCAATGTCGATCAGGAGTTGGGCTACCGGCATGGCCGCTTTGGCATAGGAGCGGTATGCCTCGACTTGGTTGGGGCGATCAATGGTAAGTCCATCGAGCATGGCATCGAGATTCGCTCGGTGGGCCCACGGAGGGGCATCAGACCACGACATGGCGATCGAAGTAGGGTCGAGCGGCAAATAGTTGAGCCCATGTGCGGCCAGGTCGAGTTCGGCCTCGATAGGCGTCGTGCGGATCATCACATGATCGCAGTTGCAGATGTTGATCTTGGCTCCCCATAACGGAACCGACGAGGCACATCCGCCGACCCCATCTCGAGCCTCGATGACCATTACCGAGCGCCCAGCCTGAGCCAGGTACGCAGCTGCAATTAGGCCATTGTGACCGCCCCCAATCACAACAACGTCTGGATCGCTCATCAGCTCAAACCTAGCCTTATGTTGCATAGGTCCAAGAGTCAAAAGTCTCAGATCGCCACCTTTCATGAGCGCCGACTACTCTCGCCGTATGACTCGTCACCTGGCTGATTTAGCCGCTCCTGATGTTGCCCGACTGATTGGGGCTGAATCCATCATCATTTTGCCGCTTGGGGCAATCGAACAGCACGGACCGCACTTGCCGTTGTCCACCGACTTCGTGATTGCTGATCGAGCCGCTTGCGCCGTGGCCAAGCAATTTGGCGACGACCTGGATCTATGGGTTCTGCCGACGATTCCGTTCACCAAGTCCAACGAGCATGCCCACATTGGGGCCACGGTCTGGATTGGGCCCGATACGTTCTTGGCGACACTCGATGCTGTTGGCCGGTCGGTGGCGCAAATGGGGGCCAAGCGGTTGGTGCTCCTTAATGGGCATGGGGGCAATAGCACCTTGGCCAATGTGGCCTGCCGTGAACTGCGACTCAACCACGGGTTGCTCACCTTCTTGGTCCACCCCTTCGTTCCTCCGGCCTATTCGTCCGCGCCGGTAAGCGAATCAGATGAGCACGGCATGGGAATCCATGGCGGCCACGACGAAACCTCAGTCATATTGCATCTTGCACCGGACTTAGTGCACATGGATCGCGCGACCTCCAATGTCCCCAACTGGTTGCTTGAGAACGAGCACGTCCGTTTTGGCGGAACAGCGCAGTTTGGTTGGTTGGCCGACGACTTTGGACCCGACGGTCACATAGGCGATCCCACCCAGGCCACCGCCGAAGCAGGCAAGATCATGTTCGACGACGCCATCGCCTTGCTTGGCGCACAACTTGCCGAGATTTCCGGATTCGATTTCCCCAGCCAATAGATGCGGTTGCCAAGGATTTAGCTGAGCTTGCGCTTCACCTTGGCGATGAAGGCCTGACGGTGTTGGAGTTTGTCGTTGTCCAGGTTGTAAATGGCAATCCACTGCACACGACATAGCGGATGGCACAGTGATCGCAGACCTCGTTTGAACAGTCGTTTGCCTGATTCGCCTTGCACTGCGTTGACGTACTTTGGGGAGCCGTGGGTAGTGACGATGGTGATCTTCTTGACATGCCGGAGCAGCGGACGAATACGTTTGCCGCCCTTAGGCAAGGTGTAGGCCACGCCTTCAACCCAAACTCGATCGAACCAACCCTTCAAGATTGCCGGGGGAGCGCTGAACCAGGTCGGATAGACGAAAACCAGATGCTGTGCCCAGGCCAACTGCTCGGCGTATTTGGCAATCTCGGGTTTGGTGTTGAGGGGAGCAAGGTGACCACGCCATGCCGGTTCGGAAAGTGCCGCGTCAAAATCTTCTTCACACAGATCAAGCAACTGCACCTCGTGGCCACCAGATTCGAGCGCGGAGATGGCGGTGTCGCGCAGGGCGCGGCAGAAGCTTTCGGGCACCGGATGGGCAGCAACAACAAGGACCCTCATAGCTGAGTCATCTTGGTTTCGACCTTGGCCACAAAAGCGTTGCGATCTTCAACCGATGCCGTATCAATCGAGTACAAACCCAGCCACGTTGTGCGGCAGCGCCGACCGCAGATCAGGCGGAGCGTGCGGGCGATAGTGCGGCGTCCACCATCGGTGAAGAATCGCATGTAGGTCCGAGATGATCCGTAGGTCGTGATACCGGCCAGCTTGGTGATTTTGTCCATCTTGGGTCGAACCCGGCTGGTTTTAGGGTCGAGTTCGAAGGCGACCCCCATCACCAAGGTGCGTTCCATCCAACCCTTGAGCATCGCGGGCATGCCCCACCACCAGGTGGGGTAAACGAACACGATCGCGTCGGCCGTGAGCAAAAGATCGGCGTGGCGCTGGACGTGTTCACTGAGGATTGGTTGATCGGACTCGTAGGCCCGCCGCTCGGCGAGTGACATCACTGGTTCGTACTTTTCTTCGTACAACGCAAGAACGTCGACTTGATGGCCAGCGGTTGCCAATCCGCGCAGAGCAGCTTGAAGTAACGCTTGGTTGAAGCTGTCGGTTGATGGATGGGCTTGCACCACGAGCACTCGCATGACCATCGCAGAGTACCGTCGGGTTGTGATCGATCTTCTTCTCATGAACGCGCGCCTTACCGACGGCTCGCTCGTGCACCTGCTTGTCGAGGATGGCATCGTGGTTAACCACATCATCACCGAAGCGCTATTGCCCCCCGATGCGGTGCCAGTCGACCCATCAACCGGCGAGCCAGTGGATGCAGTCGTGATCGACGATCTGCGCGGTCAGCTCGTCCTCCCCGCCGCGGTTGAGCCACACGCTCATCTCGACAAGGCGTTCACCGGCGAACAGATACCGAACCCCGCCGGTGACCTCATGGGCGCGATCCACGCGTGGAGCGCGGCCGCCCCCGACTTAACAGTCGATGACATTGCCGAGCGAGCAACCCGCGCCATCGAACGCATGGCTACCTCCGGCATTACCACGATCCGTACTCACGTCGATGTGGGCGGCCATGTGGGATTGCGCAGTGTCGAAGCACTCGTTCGCGTCCGTGCGGACATGATTGACACTGTCGACTTGGAAATCGTGGCGCTCATTGGAGCCCCGCTTACCGGCCCTGACGGCGCCACCAATCGAGGTCTACTTGATGACGCCATCGCGTTCGGCGTGGATCTCGTTGGCGGAGCACCAGCAATCGACCCCGATCATGGAGGAGCGATTGACGTCTTGATCGACGTTGCGAACGAGGCGGCCCTGCCGCTTGACTTGCACATCGATGAGACCCTTGACCCCACGTCCGGTGGTCTCAACCATCTTGTTACCGCGGTACTTGACGGACGATTCAGTGATGCTGTTACTGCTAGTCATTGCGTCAGCCTGGGAATGCAGGCGCCCAATGACCAACAAGCCATGGCCCGCCGGGTCGCTCAGGCAAACATCGGCGTCGTCACGCTGCCGCAGACGAATCTGTTTCTCCAAGCCCGTGAGATGCCTCAAGCTCCTCCTCGCGGACTGACGGCTGTCGACGCCTTGCTCAATGCGGGTGTCGTGGTCGCTGCCGGGGCCGACAATGTGCAAGACCCGTTCAACCTTGTTGGCCGGGCTGACCCGTTTGAAACAGCGGCGCTGCTGGTAATGGCGGGACACCAACTTCCGACCGACGCCTACGCCATGTGCAGCGCGGCCGGCCGAACGATTTTGGGTCGGCGCCCAGCCGGACCCGAAATTGGCGAAATCGCCGACCTGATCGTGGTTCCGTCCCCTTCGGTGAATGCGGCCGTGGCCGATGCTCCGACCGCTCGCCGGGTGTACCGCAATGGACAATTGCTAGCCCGCACCGAGGTCTCGACTGAACTGTATTTGTAGTGCTCCCGGGTGATGTTCACAATGGTGTAACACAATCGCATTTGCATCCCGCCACAAAACTGACAGACTCGGGTTTCGAGGAGGGGTCTTGTCCAATCACATAGCGCATACTGCAACGTCTCAGCAAGCTCGTGGTGATACGCGCTTGTCCTTTAACAACGTGCAGATGGTGTACCCCGACGGCACCAACGCACTCGAAGACATCAGCTTCGATGTAGCGGCGGGCGAGTTCGTCACCGTGGTTGGCCCATCGGGTTGCGGTAAATCCACGTTGCTAAAGATTGCTTCGGGATTGCTCGATCACACCGGCGGCGATGTCGCAATAGATAGGGACTCGATTGGGTATGTGTTTCAGGATGCAACCCTGCTTCCATTCCGGACGGTGCAACGTAATGTTGAATTGATCGCCGAGCTTCATGGGATGCCCAAAGCCGAACGTCGGCCACTGGCAGCTGAGGCAATCGAATTGGTCAACCTCAAGGGTCACGAAAAGAAGTATCCCAAGCAACTCTCCGGTGGCATGCGGATGCGCTGCTCGCTCGCCCGCTCACTGGTAATGAAGCCGGAAGTGTTCCTCTTTGATGAGCCCTTCGGAGCGCTCGACGAAATTTCCCGCGAACGTCTCAACGCCGAGGTTCTTTCGCTCTTTAAGCAGGAGAATTTTGCGGCGCTGTTCATCACCCACTCGGTGGCCGAGGCCGTCTTTTTGTCTACCCGCGTCCTGGTGATGTCGGCTCACCCGGGCCGAATCATCGACGACATTGATATCCCGTTCGACTTTCCCCGCGAACACGATCTTCGGTACACCCCAGAATTTGGCGAAATTGCGGCTCGGGTCAGTCATGGGTTGCTTGAGGCTCACGCATGAGCAGCACCGAACAAAATGGCCCAAGTGTTGTTGCTATCGGGTCTCGCGGCGTACTAGCCGACAAGGTTGTGAACTATGGCCCCGTAGTGCTGGTTGCGGGCTTAGTTGTCGGAGTTTGGTATCTCATGCACTACGTAATCATGGGAGAACGACGGCGGTTTATCATCCCGCCACCGCACCGGGTCATCGATGAATCTTTCTTCAACAGCACGGCCCGATCTGAGCTCTTTGAGGGTTTCGTCAACACAGGACGCGTCGCCATTCTTGGGTTCTTTATTGCTGCGATATTGGCCTTTGTTGGCGCTGTAGTCATGGCCCTGAGCCGGATAGCCGAGCGGGCGCTATTTCCGTGGGCGGTAATGTTGCAAACTATTCCGGTCATTGCGTTGGTTCCGCTATTTCGCGTGTGGTTTGGTCCCACGGTCAAGACCCGAGTTATCACATGCGTCCTTGTCGCCATCTTTCCCATTGTCACCAATTTCTTGTTCGGCCTGAAGTCGGTTGACCGTGGCCAACTTGACCTGTTTCGTCTTCACCAGGCCAACTGGTGGACCCGCCTTTGGAAGTTGCAGTTGCCATCGGCTTTGCCCGCAATTTTTACTGGGCTGCGTATCGGGGCGGGACTTTGCGTCATTGGGGCGCTCGTCGCCGACTTCTTCTTCACTCGCGGTGATCTTGGCCTGGGCCGACTCATCAACAATTACGCTCAAGAATTGCAATACGAACGCCTCTTTGGCGGTGTGATTCTCGCCTCGCTGCTTGGCGTGGCGCTCTATGCTCTTATCGGATGGATAGCCAATCGGGTTCTACGCGATTGGCACGAAACCGAAGGAAACGCGGCATGATCCGCACCGAGACCCCTCCCCAACCATCAGGAACAATCATGAAGAACAGTATCCGTCGTGCCATTGGACTCGCAATCGTTTTTGCGTTTGTTGCCGCTGCATGTGGTAGCGACTCCGAAGGCTCCGAATCAGCAGACGGTGCGGTTTGCCCGGCCAATCTCGTCATCCAGACCGATTGGTGGCCCGAGACCGAACACGGTGGTAGCTACCAACTGATCGGTGCTGACGGCACCTCTGATGGCAACCTGTTCACTTATTCTGGCCCAATTCAGGAGCAATATGCCGTAGGCGGAATCGAAACCGTTGAGGTACGCGCTGGTGGCGACGCCATCGAGTTCTCGCCCGTGCAAAGCGTTATGGCAACGGACACCGACATCACGTTGGGCTATGTCAACACTGACGACGCGATTTACGGGTCACCCACCGTCGCTGTGACTGGTGTTGCCACGACGCTGGAAATCAACCCGCAAATACTCATGTGGGATCCAGCACAACTCGACATTGATCGGAACGATGCTTCGACACTCGGCGCGTCCGGCGCCCGTGTTTTGCACTTCCCCGGCGTTACCTACATTGACTGGTTGATTGCCGAAGGGTTTATTGATGCCAGTCAGAGCGATCCTAACTACGGCGGTTCACCCGCCGAATGGATCCCTTCAGGCGGCGATTACAT
>CAXMUI010000236.1:0-4939 GCA_964196475.1 uncultured Acidimicrobiia bacterium | reverse complement strand
ACATGACGCCGATAGCTGAACCGACCACGATGCCAGCGATGATCACCCACCAAGTGATTTTGGCGTCGAGGTCGATCAGGTCGCCAACTACCACAACGGCTGCCACCAACATGCCAAGGGAGGCCAATTGGTTGCCTCGACGGGCAGTGCGCGGCGAGCCAAGGCCCTTAAGGCCAACAATGAACAGCACGCCAGCGGCCAGATAAAGAAGCCGAATCATGATTTGCCTCCTGGCTTCTTCTTGAACATATGCAACATGCGATCAGTCACCAGAAAGCCGCCCACAACATTGATGGTTGCGAAGGTGATGGCCAAGAAGCCAAGAATGGCCGCAACCGCTCCGTTGCCGGTCCCGCCCGCGATAATGGCCCCCACGATGGTGATGCCGGAGATGGCGTTGGCCCCGGACATCAAAGGGGTGTGCAAGGTTGGCGGGACTTTGGCGATGACCTCGAAGCCAATGAATGAGGCGAGGACGAACACCACAATGCCTTCGATAAATTCGGGACTCATGCGGATTCCTTCGAACCGCTGATGGGTTCTTCGGTCGGCGGTGGTGCGGCGGTGGCGAGCGACTGGAGGCCCATCACTGACCGGGTCCGATCGTTGACTATGGCACCGTTGTGGCTGATGACACACGGCCCAACAACCTCGTCATCGAGCCGGATGCTTGCTTCGTTGGGGGCATCGTCGTCGGCTGGGCGCATTCGGTTGACAAGCTCTTGCACGTTGCGGGCGTACATAGCGCTCGCGTCGGTCGCCACACGGCTGGCAAGGTCCGATGGCCCGTAAATACGGACGCCATTGACTTCGACGACCTCGTCGACAACCGAACCTTCGACGTTGCCGCCGCTTTTCGCTGCCATATCGATGATTACCGAACCGGGCGCCATGCGCTCAACAATGTCGGCATTAATCAGCCGAGGAGCAGCCTGGCCTGGAATCTGGGCGGTGGTGATGACCATGTTGGATCGAGCAACGTAGTCAGCCAGGATCGCCTGTTGTTTGGCGGCGGTCTCGTCGTCGACTTCTTTGGCGTAACCACCGTCGTCGGCTGCATGAGTCGGCGCCTCCACAAATCGAGCACCCAAACTTTCGACCTGTTCGCGGGTTTCGGGCCGGACGTCATACGCGTGCACTTGCGCACCAAGTCGTTTGGCAGTCGCAATAGCCTGCAATCCGGCGACGCCGACGCCCAAGATGAGGGCCCGTGATGGTTTGATTGTGCCCGCTGCGGTAACGAGCATCGGAATGAGTTTGGGCGACTCTGTGGCCGCCATGAGAACCGCTGCGTAGCCCGCTGCGGTGGCTTGAGAGGACAATGCGTCCATGGCCTGAGCCAAGGTGGTCCGAGGGACGGCTTCCATGGCCACGGAGCTAATTTTGCGCGCGTTGCACAACGCGATGAGATCAGTGTCCACAAAGGGATTGAGGAGCGACGTGAGGATGGCGCCCTCAGGAATTAAGGCAATCTCGTCTGGCGTTGGGGGCCCGACCCGAATCACAAGGTGAGCATTGTGAGCTTCATTTGTGCTCGCAACGATGCTGGCTCCGGCCGCAATGTAAGCAGAGTCGGTGTAACCAGCCGCGGTACCCGCATCGGACTCGACGTGGACATCCCAGCCCCAGTTAACGAATACTTTGACTGATGCAGGTACTGCACCAACGCGTCGTTCCTTGTTTGCCCGCTCGCGTGGCACACCAATTTGCATGCGCTGACCGTACCGGCTCACCCGACGGACCATTGTTCGGTGTACGGATGCGTTATGTGCGGGGGGCGAGGAAGATTCCCGATCGCGGCTTAGGGGAAAAGAAGCTGCTTTTTGGGGGCAGGATTTCGCCGCGATCTGCCGTAGCCGCAATTGCCTCCACTGGAGTGGGTGCCAGCAACAATCCGATCGCTCCAAGGCGGTCGCATTTGTCGGCCAGGGCAAGGGTGCCAGCCGAACCGGTCAGGTGGTTGAGACGAGGGTCAGTGCTCGGTGAGGTGACACCGAAAACTGGGGCAATGACGTCGTCTTGGAGCCACTGCACATCAAGCACATTGATTGGCCGGTTGGGACTGAACCGGTACCAGCCCCCGGCCAGATACAACCCAAATTCGCCCGGAGTCTGGGGCTCGACATGGTCCATATCGGTTGGCACGGGCTCCAACCCGTGAGCCGTCATTGCGTCCAATACGTCCTGGATACATAGATCGGTAACGACCGTGCGGTGAAAGGCGAACGTCTGCATCTGCGAAGCGGGAAAAATGGCTGCCAGCGTCTGATGATGCAGACCTGGCTGGCCCGGGTTGTGGCGCTCGAGGTTGTCTCGATGGCGAAGCGCAGCGGCCAGGCGGTGGTGTCCGTCGGTTACATGCAGTTTTGTGTCCGCAAGATCTGCAGCGGCCGCGTGGCCCAACACATCAGGTACCCGCCAGACCATCTGATGAAGCCGGCCGGCACCCATAAAGTCCAGGATCGGTTCGGCATGGCAGGTTTTGTCGATGACCTCGACGAGCGTGTGCTCAGAGTTTGTAGCCATCGCTACCGGGCTGGAGTTCACGCCAACCACACGCAACGCCAGAGCCAACTGATCTTCTCGGTCGGTGCGCGTGCGTTCGTGGGGCAAAATCTGACCATTGTCCATGCCCACAAGATCAATATCAGCGACGAGAGCGGTCTGCACATGGTCGCCGGTGTCTAGCCGATAGAGGAACATTGCCGATCCGTGATGAGTGAACGCGCCTGCCTGTCGGAGTCGATCGAGTGCTTGCCTGTTCTGCTGGGCGAGCTCTTCCGGTGTCAGTTCGCGAACCATGTCGGGGTCCGATGAGCGGGTGATGTGCAAATAACTGTCGGGATGAGCCTCGGTATAGGCCTGTCGCTCCGCGGCAGAGAGCGCATCGTTCGCAGGAGAAACGACACGCTCGGCCCATGATGCGTTAACAACGGATCCGTCAAATGGTTTAATCACAACGTCTATGCCACACGCCAATCGTCCTCATGTCAAGGCAGCAGGATACGATATCTCTAGCTACCCAGCAGGAAGTTCCTATGGCTATTGCCGTTGAGCCAGAAACACCGTTAACTCTCAAAGACGTGATCGACGTTATTCCGTCGACCTGTCGTGAACGATCGACCAGTAAAGCATTGCTGCTTTCGGCTCGCGCGCTGGTCCTTTACGCTGCCGGAATTGTTGGGTTGGTGCTCACCGATAGGTGGTATTTCATCGTTCCGCTCTGGGCCTTTACTGGTCTTGGGGTTTCGGGCATGTTTGTCATCGGTCACGATGCAGCCCACCAGGCACTAACCGACTCGCGCCGACTCAACTCGACCATTGGTCACGTGATGATGTTTCCTTCCCATCACATCTACGAGGCCTGGGTTCTTGGTCACAACCACATTCACCACCGTCACACCGCCCGCCAAGGTATGGATTTTGTGTGGCACCCAGTAACACCTGAAGAATACGAAGCAATGGGTTCCCTGAAACGGTTGCGTCATCGCATCGAATGGTCCTGGCTTGGAGCAGGTGTCTATTACACCCGCGAGGTGTGGTGGAACAAGATGGTGCGCTTGGGCCAACCACCCCGCAAATGGGCCGACAAGATAAAGACCGATCAACGTAGTCTCAGCGCCGTCACCCTTGTTGTCATGGCAGGGATCGTGGTTCTGGGGTCGCTCGGCGGATCCGTGCTTGGTGGCCTGTGGCTGCTGGTGAAGGTATTTATCGTGCCGCTGTTTCTCTTCCAGTGGGTCATCGGCGTATTGGTCTATCTCCACCACATTGGTGAAGATCTCCCGTGGCAAACTCGTCGCGGCTGGACAAAGGTTGCTGGTCAACTCGACAGTACAACGGTGCTGCGAGTCTCATGGCTACTGGATGTGTTCTTCAACAAGATCATGGTCCATGTCCCGCACCATGTCGATCCGCGTATCCCGTGCTATCACCTCGAAGAGGCAACCGATGCCATAGCGGCTGCGTTTCCCGGTCGAGTCATTGATAAGCGCATGACCTTCAAGAATTATCGGCACACCACGCGCTCATGCAAGCTGTTCGACTTCGGAAGTCGCCAGTGGATGACCTACGAAACGGCGGCTACATTCTTGGCCAACCAGCCCGAACCGGAAGCAGTAACGGTGTGAGTGAAGAGCGCGAAAATCTCGACTGGGCAACCTACGGCGTGGCGGTGCGTCAACTGGCTCAACAAGTCGCCGACGATGGGTTTCAACCCGATCTAATCTTGGCGATTGCTCGTGGCGGGCTCTTTGTTGCTGGCTCGCTGGGTTATGCGCTTGCGGTCAAAAACCTTTACGTCATGAACGTCGAGTACTACACCGGCATCGATCAGCGACTCGATGTTCCCGTGATGTTGCCACCGCATATCGATCTCATTGATCACACGCAATCCAACATTTTGATCGCCGACGATGTGGCCGATACTGGTCACACGCTCGACCTCGTTCGTAATCACTGCATTGCCGCCAACGTAGGCGAAGTACGCAGTGCGGTTGTTTACCAGAAGTCACATTCTGTAGTCGATTGCGAGTACGTGTGGAAGCACACCGACCTGTGGATCAACTTCCCATGGTCAAACGAACCACCGGTAGTCGCCCCTGGCGCAGGCCAAACTTCCGTAATCGACTCGTAGCGCCACCCCGCACCCCCTCGTTTTTTTGTTCTCGGAGTGGTGGAGGTGCGCAGCGCACCTCCACCACTCCGAGAACAAGGTTTTGGGCAGGTTTTGATGTCCTGAACCACAGTGACTTCGACCGACTGCGTTGGGGCATCTATTGTGGGAGTCGCACCCCTAGTGGGGAGTAACACCTGAGGGGGCTCACATGTATGACCTAGTAATTCGTGGTGGCAAAATAATTGATGGCACAGGCAATCAGGCCTTCTTTGCCGACGTTGCTGTTGACGCCGACATCATCGTCGCGGTGGGTGATGACCT
>CAXMUI010000235.1:0-2315 GCA_964196475.1 uncultured Acidimicrobiia bacterium | reverse complement strand
TCGACGCTATTCATTTGGCATCGGCGTTGCGAGCAGGAGAACGAACGACCTTTCTTACTTTTGATGTGCGCCAGGCTCAAGCAGGACGCTCAATTGGGTTAACCGTTGTTGGGGTCTGACGACTCACCCGTCGGCGAGATCTACCTCAACCGCGCCTGAAGCGACGATGAGATCAGCCAGAAGTATCCGGTAAACCGTGGTCGGGGTTCCTGCTGCGGACCACACTTCGTCGTGGCGTCGCAACTGGGGGTCGATGAACACCGCGATGGGCGAGGGGTAGCCGAACGCCGGCGTGCCACCTGCCGCGAATCCGGTGGCCTTTTTGGCTTCATCGAGTTCGGCACGCCGAACCTTGGTGGCACCCATGGCCATCGCCAGCTTTTTGGTATCGAGACGGGTATCGCCCGACAAGATGGCAACCACGGGTTTGTCGTCGGCCATAAAAATGAGCGACTTAGCAATGGCCGAGACCGCACAGCCAACAGCCGCGGCCGCGTCAGCTGAGGTCTTCGTGCCAGCGGGGTATTCCTGAACGTCGATTGACAGACCTAGTGCCTCGGCCGCGGCGACGAAACGAAGTGATGCAGGAGGAAGAGTCATCGCCTTACCTTAGGCACTCAGGTCGATTTCAGTTCCGAGTCCCATGGCTTGGGCAGAGACAAATGCTTGGTGAGCAGCGGCGGCATCTTGTGCGGCTAAGCCCACGGACTTGAACAGGGTAATTTCTGCGTCGGATATTCGACCGGGGTGGGTGCCGTCGAGTACCGATCCAAGTTCGACGACCTGATCGAGAATGCCGGCGGATCGGGCGGCAATGAGTTCGCCCGCTTCATCCCAACATGCTTCGGTTTGATCAACGAACACGGTTGCTTGCGCAATGGTGGTTTGATCCATCTCGATCATGGACGGGTTGAACGAGCCCACCCCAACAATGTGGGTTCCTGGACCGATATCTGCGCCGGGGAAAGTTGGGGTCGGGGAGGTCGTTGCGGTGTACACAATATCGGCATCGCTCACCGCAGCGGAAGGGGAGTCGGCCGCAACAATTCGGCCAGCGAAGCCGGCTATGTCAGTGCAGAATTGTATGAGGTTCTCGCGGTTACGGCCGTAGGCACGGATTTCGGAAATTTGTCGCACCGCACACACAGCTTCGACACCGGTTCGGGCTTGGATACCCGTGCCGAGCATGGCGAGCACGGTGCTGTCGGCGCGTGCTAGTGCGTCAACGGATGCGCCACCACCCGCGGCCGTTCGGATCCCGGTCAGCGAGCTACCTTCGAGTAGGCCAACAATCTCGCCGGTCTGATCGTCGAGCACTTGAACCGCCCCTTGGATAACCGGACGCCCCTCGCTGACATTACGCGGAAAAACGGTGGCGGCTTTGACGGTGAGAGCGCCGATGCTCGGAATGTGCGCGGGCATGAACAAGGCGATCTCATCGTGGCTGCCAACCGACAGAACTGTGCGAGGGGGCATGGTGGCGCCACCTGTCGAAACAGCAAGGTAAGCGGACTTCATCGCTTCAATCGCAGACGCCATGGGCAAGGCACGACGAACATCGGCAGCAGAAAGAATCAACATGACGCCACCTTACTTTCTGCGGTGGCGCTACGAACGAAGACGGGAAGTGGTTGACTAGGGCATGGATCAACGTCGTGTCGTCATCGTTACTGGGGCTGGAAATGGTATTGGCCGGGCAATCGCCGAGCGCTTTGGCGCCGAGGGCGATCAGGTCGTAGTCAACGACGTCGATGGGGGAGCTGCCCAAGCGGTAGCGAACACCATCTCCGCGGTGGGTGGAGCCGCGATCGCTCATCCTGCCGATATCTCTGACGTCAAAGCCGTGGCCGACATGTTTGGTGCGGTAGTCGAGCAGTTCGGCACCGTCGATGTGCTGGTGAACAACGCCGGCCTGGTTGGGCCAATGCTGCATTTTCTCGATGGCGACGAAGCGTGGTTTCGCAAGATCATAGACGTCAACTTGATGGGCACCATTTGGTGTTGCCGTCAAGCCGGTCACATCATGGCCCGCAACGGCCATGGCGTAATCATCAACATGAGTTCCGGCGGCGCCACCCGCGCCCACCGCCAGTTCACGGCCTACGACGCCACCAAGGGCGGCATCGAAGCGCTCACCCGAGCTATGGCGATCGACCTTGGCCCCTATGGCGTGCGGGTCAATGCGCTGATGCCCGGGTCTGTCGATACCAGTGGCCGCACCCTCGATGAACTTGTTGCTAACGGTGCCGACATTCCGCTCGAACGGCAGGGAACCGCAGTAGATCTTGCGGGTCCGGCTGTGTTCTTGGCATCGG
>CAXMUI010000234.1:0-2133 GCA_964196475.1 uncultured Acidimicrobiia bacterium | reverse complement strand
CGCCGACTTCATCACCGATTTCGAGGCTCGCTCCATTGCCCTGGTGAACGACCACGGGGGCCGGATGGTCAAGCTCATCGGCGATGCCATCATGTTCGTGGCCGTCGATCCAACAGCGGCCGTTTCCGCTGCCCACGCAATCAGCACCGCCTTCGCCGGCGTTACGCCCAGCGCCGGGGTCGCATACGGCGAAGTGATTGCGATAGGAGGCGACTACTACGGCGAGGTCGTAAACCTTGCATCACGAATCACCGACCAAGCCTTACCCGGCGAGGTTCTCGTAGACAGTGCGACAGTTCGTGGATCCCTAGGCCACAGCTTTGAAGCGGCGGGCCACCGAGAGCTCAAAGGCTTCGCTGACCCTGTAGCGGTGTTCGCGCTTCAGCACTGAATCAGCGGGCCCGAATACTGTGTCGTGGCTGGTTAGGCCGCCGCCGAAACAAGTGGAGACCACTGGCGAGCCATGCCTCCGGCCGAGTGTTGACTCGTCGTGTTTCCAGGTAATAGACAAACAACAATGGAACCGTAAACAAGAAGGTGCCACAGATAACGTCCATCGTGGGCTTCCCTGGCTGCCCGTTAGCCTAAGTCAGTGGATATAAGCCGGTCACAATTGGCGTGGCTCACAGCTGGCAAGACGGTGGTTTCGACCGCGGTGCGCTGGCTGCCGTTCTTCTTGCCAACACTGGCAATAGCGTTCGCAACAACCACCTCTCAATTGACGATCGTGCTCGGTATGGGCGAGATGGCCGGCCTATCGACCCTGCTTATTGGCGGCCACCTCGACGCCGGTCGCGAGCGTTGGATTATGGTCGGCGCCCTTGGCCTTATCACCGTGGCATCCCTGCTGGCATTGGTGGGCGACCTGTGGGTGTTCGCCGTCGCCTATGTTGTGCTGATCATCGGCATGTCGGCCTATACGGTGGCTGGCCTCACCTATTTTAGTCGTCGTATTCCCTACCAACGGCGAGCTCGCACCATCGGCATCTTCGAGACATCGTGGGCCCTTTCCTTGCTCCTGGGCGCACCGCTGGCAGCGTTGGCCATTAGCTGGTTTGGCTGGCGGGCGCCGTTCGCCATTCTGAGCGGGTTAGCAGTCGTCATGGCGGTAATTCTGTGGCGACGAGTCGACAACTCGGAGGCTATGAGCGATGCCAAAGAGCCGAGTACGGGTCAACGACTTAACGCTAATGCATGGATCCTGATTGCGGCATCGGCGTGCGCGGCCACGACAGGATTGACGACCATCGTCATAGTTGGAACCTGGTTGAGCGACGAGTTAGGGGTCTCCACCGGGGGCATCGGTCTTATAGCGATGGCGTTTGGTGCGGCCGAGTTAACCGCCTCAACAAGTTCAGCGGCAATCGCTGACCGTGCTGGACCCATGCGGTCAACCCGTGTAGCACTAGTGATAGCAATCGTCGGCTTAATCGTCATGACCCAGGCCAGCGCGTCGCTGGCCATTGGCGCCATTGGGTTGTTCCTGTTCTTCCTGGGCTTCGAGTTTGCCATCGTGACGTCGTTCTCGATTGTTAGCGAGGCAATGCCGGCGGCCCGAGGTCGAGCTCTCGCCACCAACAACGCGGTCAGCACGGTGGCCCGTGGTTGTGGCATCGTGGCCAGTGGCATTTTGTACGAACAGTTCGGAATCAAGGGACCGGCAGCAATTTCGATAACCACGGCAGTCATCGGACTGATGTTGTTAAGCATCGGCTCGCGATGCTCCCACCACAAGGCGAAATCGGCGCTTGCGGCGTGCACAGAATAGCAACCCTGGTAGGCGCTCGAACGGGTGCTAACTAGTACTGCTGCTGCTTTTTCTTGGGTGGCGTCTTGAAGGGAGCTTCGATAAGGGCCTCAAAGCGGGCATCGTCAGGCTGCTTTGGCTCATTGAGATCGCGAAGAAAACTCTTCAGAGCTGCACGGGCCGGCGGTACATGATCGCCCTTGATCGCAGTCGAACGAGAAATAGCGTCCTTGGCCTTGGCAACGCGTTCGTTGCGTGTGGTCTTTTCTTTGTCAGAGAAGGTCCTGGCAACCCGGTTCTTCTTGGCTTCGGCGGCTGCAACTCGGCGAGCCTCTGTTGCTTGTAACGGGGTGAGTTTGTTTCTCGGCATGTTGCTGCGACCTTTC
>CAXMUI010000233.1:0-3283 GCA_964196475.1 uncultured Acidimicrobiia bacterium | reverse complement strand
GAGGCTGATCTTTCCGAGTTAGGGCTCACGAACCGATGTATCAGTACCGTAAAGACTGTCGCATCAGCAGTAGCGAGTGGCGCACTCGATCTCTATCGGTTTGCTGGCCTCGACGACCTAGTCGCTGGCTATTGCGAATTGTCTGGCATTGGCCCGTGGACGGCACAAATGGCCGCTATTCGTCTGCACCGCCATCCGGATGCATTTCCGACTTCGGACCTCGGTATTCGCAAGGCCGGTGCCGTTCTGCTGGCGCAGACCGAACTGCCTTCGGCGGGGCAAATGGAAGAACTGTCGCATACCTGGCAGCCACATCGCACCGTGGCAACACAACTTTTATGGACCATGTTGGCCCAGGAGGAAAACCATGAACAATGACACTCATTATCAAACAACTATGGACTCGCCTGTAGGTGAACTCACCATCGTGGCCACCGCTATCGGTCTTCGAGCAGTGCTGTGGCCTCTAGCAGTCGAGGCGACCCGAGTTTCACTGCCCAACACTGTTGGGCAGGCCAACGAAATTACCGAAGCAGCTACGCAGCAACTCCACGAATACTTCGCGGGGAGTCGCACGGTGTTCGACTTGCCTTTCGACCTCCGGGGCACCGAGTTCCAAAATGCCAATTGGCAAGCACTCAAAGAAATCCCATTCGGCCACACGTCCACCTATGGGGCCCAAGCCAAGCGCCTCGGCCGCCCCAAGGCAGCGCGCGCAATCGGAGCGGCCACCGGCAAAAATCCAATCTCGATCGTTATCCCTTGCCACCGAATAATCGGTCGAGACGGCTCGCTTACTGGTTTCGCTGGAGGCATCGACGCCAAGCGGTGGCTCTTAACCCACGAGGGCGTGCTTCTTAGCTAGTAGTCCGTTCCCGCGGTCATATCGAGTGTCCTACCGGCACGATTTAGCTTGCTATTCGGTTCGCAATGGGTGTTCTGTGCGGTAACAATGGCGGTATGTCGATTTTTAAGACACTCCGTTCGGTCATGCGATTTCAACCCATCGAACTTGATGGCGATAAACGACGCCTTAGCAAGACAGCCAATGTTGAAGACCTCCGGGTGGTAGCCAAGAAACGTCTACCCCGAGCGGTGTTCGACTACATCGATGGGGCCGCCGAGGACGAACGCACAATGGGGCGTAACGCCTCCAAGTTCGGCGAGATCGAGTTTGTACCGAAAGTGCTGGTTGCGGCCGAGCACATCGACACCGAAACCATGTTATTGGGCAAGAAGATTCCTTCTCCGTTGGTTCTCTCTCCAACTGGTTTTACGCGAATTTGCCACTCCGAGGGCGAACTGTCGGTGGCTCGCGCCGCGGCACGTCGTGGCATCCCGTACGGCCTGTCGACAATGGCGACTCGATCGATCGAAGAAGTGGGCAGCGTGAGCAGTGGTCCCAAGTGGTTTCAGGTCTACGTCTGGCGCGACCGGGACCTGGTTGCACAACTACTCAACCGTGCCAAAGCTCAAGGGTTTGAGACCATCATGATCACGGTCGATACCGCGGTCCTCGGAATGCGCGAACGCGATGTTCGCAACGGAATGACCATGCCGCCCCGACTTGGTCTAGGCACCATTATCGATGGCATCAAGCACCCAAGCTGGACCCGTGACTTCATCACCCACGATCCCATCACCTTCGCCAACATCGCCGGCTACGAAGGTATCGCCAGCGATGATGCAGTCACATTAGGCGAATTCAACCAGGCGCAGTTCGATTTGAATGTCAAATGGAGCGACATCGAATGGTTCCGCGAAAACTGGGACGGGCCCATCGTATTGAAGGGTATTCAATGTGTCGATGACGCCAAGCGGGCTGTCAACGACCATGGCATCGAAGGCCTGATGTTGTCCAACCACGGCGGCCGCCAACTCGAAGGCGCCCCCGCAGTAATCGAAACCGTCGAACCCATTGCCAACGCTGTTGGCCATCAAACCGACATCATTTGTGATGGCGGTGTACGCCGTGGCAGCGACATTGTTAAGGCGGTGGCCATGGGCGCCAAGGCATGTTCAATCGGTAGGCCCTATCTGTACGCGCTCGGAGCAGGCGGCGAAACCGGCGTCGACCACATGCTCGACCTGTTCGATGGGGGCCTTAAAAGAACGATGGCTCTCGCTGGATGCCAAGACATCGGCGATATCAACCGCGACCTCGTTCGCTGGCAAGCAGAACCAATCCGCTAGCCCACAAACTGGTTGGCTCGACGCCCGGTCGTGCCGACATCTGCGACAAACGTCTTACCTGCGTGAGGAAGATCTTCGCCTTCTGGCGCGGGTTTACTGGCTGACGTAATGACCAACTGATCAAGGTCTGAGCCGGCAAAAGCGCACGCGGTTACGTTTGCTGCAGGGACTTCGACAAAAGTGTCGATCGCCCCATCAGGACGCATGCGGATTACGCCGTAGCCACCCCACAACGCGATCCACAAGAATCCGTCCGCATCGAGCGTCATGCCATCGGGGGCTCCAAAACGTTTCGGAATCATGTGGGTTCGCACCGGCTCGCCAAGTGGTTCACCATCGGCGTAGGCGAACCCTCGAACGCTGTGGGTGAGCGTGTCGATGTACCACATGAAGTCTTGCTCATCGGTCCAGTCCATGCCGTTGGAGATCAACGTTGGAGCAATAAGAACCTCCCCTTCGCCTGGGCCACCAAAGCGCATGAGGCTGCCACTATCGGCATCGGGTGGGTCGGCCATGGTTCCCTGAACGAGTTTGCCGAATGGGTCGACCTTGCCGTCGTTGCACCGCACCTGATCGTGCTTGCGGTCAATGGAATACAATCGTTCCAGCGCTCCATCGACCGACAGTCGGTACACACCATCTTCTAATCCGACGATGAGGTGTCCGTGGAGATCTAGCGCAACGGTGCCGATTTGTGAGGGCATCTGCACCAGGTCGTGCTTGCCCGCCACCATCGAGTGCAGGTGGCAACCCTTAATGTCGATCCAGTACATCGTTGCCGTGCGGTAGTCCCAGAGCGGGCCCTCACCAAGTTCCGATACATGATCGCAGTGGATGTCAACCGACAGAATTCGAACCATGGACGAGACTCTACATGTGCCAGCCTTCGCCGTGTCCGCCGACGTCGTAGCGCTCATTTGCCAACAGGTGAAACGACCCACAAAACACCTGTTTTGTGGAGGTGATGGGACTCGAACCCACGGCCTCCTCGATGCGACCGAGGCGCTCTAGCCAAACTGAGCTACACCCCCATTTGGGGAAGGTCATCGTAACCGTGCCACACCAAGATGCGACCGGCTCGCGACCAGGC
>CAXMUI010000232.1:0-21672 GCA_964196475.1 uncultured Acidimicrobiia bacterium | reverse complement strand
CGCTGAACAGGCCGCCAATCCGCCCACGCCGGGTCCGGTAGTGCAACCAACGACGACCCCTGGCGAACCGACTACTGAGCCGCAAGAAACTTCAACACCGACACCAACAACGCCGCCGGTTGCAGCGACCGGCTGGGTTTGCCCCGTTGCCGGTCCAACGAGCTTCATCGACTCCTGGGGAGCGCCACGAGTTTCGGGCCGCTGGCACAAAGGCACCGACATGATGGCCAACACCGGCATCCCCGTAGTTGCCGTAGTGAGTGGCACGGTCGAACACCGAGGCAACAGCGTTGGTGGCCTAAGCGCACACCTCATGAGCGACACCGGCGACCGCTACTACTACACCCACCTCGATGGGTATGAGAATGTCGGGGCTGGCTGGGTCGCCCAAGGAACCGTAATCGGGTACGTCGGTATGACGGGCAACGCCCCAGTCCCGCACTTGCATTTCGAATTTCATCCGGGCAACAACGGCCCGATCAATCCCTACCCGACACTGATCGCTACCTGCTAAAGGCGCGTGACGGTGGGCCCATCGAGGACCCCACGCGTGTCAAGAATCAGGGCGGCTCCGTCGAGCGCTCCGTGAACCAGAAATTGATCGTGAGCTTGCACCAGCAGCACAAGATCAGCTTCGACAGCGGCCGCCGAAAGATCGGTAAGTCGAGGGATTACCACGTCGTCGACACTGAAGGATTTGACATTTGGATCGACGTAGGCAACGTCGGCACCGAGATCACGTAGCCGGCGAATGAGCGGGCGCGCTGGAGTCTCGCGATCGTCGGCGATGTTCGCCTTGTACGAAACGCCCAACACCAGAATCTTCGAACCGTTGACGGCCTTGCGCGACTTGTTGAGCAGACCCTGGGCGCGGGCAGCGACGTAGGCGGGCATTCGGCCACTGACCTCTTGGGCAAGCTCGACAAACCGGAACGGATACCCCAAGGTTCGCACTGCGTAGGACAAATAGTTTGGGTCAATAGGAATGCAATGGCCACCCACACCGGGACCCGGGTAAAACGCCTGGAACCCGAACGGCTTGGTCGCGGCGGCATCTATAGACGCCCATAGATCGATTCCGAGGTCGTGGCTAAATACTGCCATCTCGTTGACCATGGCGATGTTGACGTGGCGGTAGGTGTTTTCGATGAGTTTTGACATCTCCGCTTCACGCGTGCCAGCAACCGGAACGACCGTATCGACAAATCGCGCATAGAAATTGACGGCTCTCGCGGTGCATATCTTGGTATGACCGCCGACAACCTTGGGAGTATTTTGCACGCCGTAGATCGGATTGCCCGGATCGATGCGCTCGGGGGAGTAAGCGAGGAAAAAGTCCTGGCCGGCGACCATGCCAGAGTTTTCTTCAAGAATGGGGCGAACGATGTCATCGGTGGTTCCCGGGTAGGTAGTGCTCTCTAAAACCACGAGTGTGTTGGCGGTTAGGTGCTGGCTGATTGCCCTGGTAGCTGCGGTAACTGCACCCAAGTCGGGGGTCGTGTCCTCCGCAAGGGGAGTAGGAACACAAATGACGATCGAGACGGCGCGACTAAATACCGTGGGGTCTGTGGTGGCGAAGAATCCTTGCTCGAGCATCGCCGCAACGGCGTCATCGCCGAGATCGTCAATATGAGATGTGCCGCCGTTGAGCGCAGCGACAAGGCCGTCGTGAATATCGAATCCGGCCACCTTCAGGCCACGGCGAGATGCCTGCTGGGCCAGAGGCAAGCCAACATAACCCAGACCCACAATAACGAGATCAAGAGAATCGACGGAGGTCACCATGTCAAGATAGTGGACGGGTGTGGCTTAGGCGCCCATGGCATGGAAGCCGCCGTCGACGTAAACCATCGAACCGGTCGTTTGCGGGAACCAATCTGACAGCAGCGCAACACATGCTTTGGCGACGCCCTCGGTATCGGTAACGTCCCAGCCCAGGGGTGCTCTCGTGGCCCACGCATCCTCAAACTGCTGGAACCCGGGAATGGATTTTGCGGCGATGGATTTGATTGGTCCAGCGGCGACCAAGTTGACGCGGATCTGTTGCTCGCCCAGGGCCCGGGCGAGATAGCGGTTGGCTGACTCGAGTCCGGCCTTGGCGACACCCATCCAGTTGTAAGCAGGCCACGCGATCGTCGCATCGAAATCGAGTCCAACGACGGACCCACCATTGGGCATAAGCGGGGCGACGATTTGGGCGACGGTCTTCAGAGAGAATGCCGAAATCTCAAAACCGACGGAAATTTCCTCCCAAGTGGGACTCATGAAATCTTCACCTAGGCCCATTTCGGGCATGAAGCCAATGGCGTGCAGCGCACCGTCGACTTGGCCGTATTCGGTGCGCAAATACTCTCGAACGGAGTCGACGTGTTCGGGGTTGGTGACATCAAGTTCGAGAACCGTTGGCTCTACCGGCAATTTACGAGCCGTGCGCTGCGTGAGGCGTAGACCGCGGCCCGCTCCGGTCAGCACAATCTCGGCGCCTTGTTCTTGTGCCAGCTTCGCTACACCGAACGCCAATGACGAATCGGTGAGTACACCAGTGATGAGCAGTTTCTTGCCTTCGACGATGCCCACAAGTGGGTCCTTCCAATTGGATTCAGGTCACATTAGCGAACGTCGGTAGGGTGGCGGCGTGATCGACCAAATTACCGACGGACCAATGCACCTCTATGACACCGCGAAGCGTGAAATAGTTCCATTTACTCCCGGAGAAATTGTTCTTATATATACGTGCGGGATCACACCCTACGACGCAACCCACCTGGGCCATGCGGCGACCTACCTCACCTACGACGTCTTACAACGGCGCCTGCGTGATCTCGGCCACGAGACACGATGCGTTCGCAACATCACCGACGTCGACGACTCAATACTGCAGAAGGCCCGCGAACTCGGTGTGCACTATCTCGATCTTGCTGCGGCCGAGACCGCGCGATTTGACAGCGACATGGAAGCGCTCGAAATGCTTCCTTCGTGGAGCGAACCACGGGCCACTTCGGCCATTGCCGACATTCGCGGCTTCATCGGCATGGTCGTCGACAGCGGCCACGCCTACACCGCTGGTGGTGGGGTGTACTTCGATGTCTCCTCCGCAGAGAACTTTGGCAAGATCTCGGGTTTCGACCGCACCGAGATGCTGCGCTTAGCGGTGATTCACGGCGGACACCCCGATGATCCCAACAAACGCGATCCGTTGGACTTCGTTTTGTGGCAGCCCTCCAAACCGGATGAACCTGCTTGGGATTCGGTGTGGGGTCCAGGTCGACCCGGATGGCACATCGAATGCTCGGCGTTAGCGATGCGCGACCTCGACACGACTATTGATTTGCATGGCGGAGGCGCAGATCTCATCTTTCCCCATCACGAATGCGAGGCGGCGCAGTCTGAGGCAGCCACCGGCGAGCCATTCGTCCGCCATTGGATGCATCAGGCCATGGTTCGCATGGATGGTGAGAAGATGTCCAAGTCGTTAGGCAACCTTGTGTTTGTCAGTGAATTACGCAAGACCCACGACACACGCGCTATCCGCTTAGCGGTCATCGAGAATCATTACCGCACGGCGTGGGAATGGGACGACACCATTATGCCTCGCGCCGATAAACGCCTTGCGGTCTGGTCTGCTGCGACCGATGGCGACGGCGACGGAGCCTTGCAGGAAGTACGCGCGGCACTGGACAACGACCTGCAAACGCCGATTGCTGTCGCCGCTATCGATAAGGCAGCAGCGCTCGGCAAATCGGTTCGCAAAGCGGCCGCATTGCTGGGCGTAAATCTGTAACAATGGACGGGTGCACGTGAGAAGGCCGACGCAGTGAGCAGAGATTATGGACAGCTATATCCCGTCGCTATGGCGGTAATGCGCCCCGCCTTCAATTTTGCGTGGCGATATGACGTCACCGGTTTAGAGAATTTGCCGCAAAATGGTGGCGCCATCATGGCTCCAAACCACACGTCGGTCATCGATTCGTTCTTCTTGCCGGCGGTATTGCCGCGTCGTATTACCTACATCGGCAAGGCCGAGTACCTCGACGACTGGAAGACGAAGCACCTGTTTCCGGCGTTGGGCATGATTCCCGTAGACCGCAAAGGTGGCAATGCTGCAGCCGCGGCGCTAGATGCTGCAGCCGGCGTCCTTGATGACGGCGAACTATTTGGCATTTACCCCGAAGGCACCCGTTCTCGTTCCGGTAATCTCCACAAAGGACACACGGGTGTATCTCGGTTGTCGATGCGGACGGGAGCACCCGTAATTCCTGTGGGCCTTGTGGGAATCCGCGAGGTTCAGCCTCCCGATCAGCCGCTGCCGAACCCGTTCATGACCGTGGGTATTAACTTGGGAAACCCCCTTAGCCACGCGGCCAACGCTGACGGCGACGACCCACGAGTTCATCGAGCTTTTGCCGATCGCCTGATGTACGAAATCTCCCAGTTGTCGGGACAGACGTACGTCAATGAGTACGCCAACAAGAAGCAGTCCGCTTCGGCCGATCCGGCCGCTGGCGAAGCGCCGCTTACCCCGCGCCGAAGTTCTGCTGATGTCCTTGCTGGGGCCGCCTAGGTACCGTTGCGGTGCTTAACTCGGATCGATAACGAACGACGGGATCACGTCGTTGGCATCTATACAGGCCAACATGACGTCAGCCGTGCCGAGTGCCTCGGCAATCGTGACATCCATGTCGAGGTACCGGTAGGTACCTAATCGGCCAGCAAAGGTGACGTTCGCGACTTGTTTAGCAGCATCAAGATACGTGTCGAGTAGCGCATGATCGTCGGTTAAGCGGATCGGGTAATACGGCGTGTCGTCGGGTTCGCAATACCGCGAATACTCTTTGAATGTGATCGTGCGTTCGTGTGATTCCCACGGAGCAAAGTGCTTATGCTCGCTAACGCGGGTGTAGGGGACATCGAAGTCGCCGTAGTTCATTACCGCGATTCCCTGGGCGTCGCCGTGGCTACGGGTGGCTTCAAAGTCCAGTGTGCGGTACCCCAACCGCCCGTAGGCATGTTCGAAGTAGGCATCAAGAGGTCCGGTCCAGATTGTGTGGTCGAATCCTGCTCGCCGAGCTTCGGTTAGCGGGGTTGAAAGCTGGACGCTAATGCCGGGATGGTTAAGAATCGCCTCGACTATCGGTGTGTACCCATGGCGGGGAATGGCCTGGTGTGGGTGATTGAAATAGGACTGATTGGTATCGAACCGGACCGGCAATCGCTGAAGAATTGACGCAGGCAATTCGGTCGGCTCGACACCCCACTGTTTGCGGGTGTAACCGTAGAAGAACGCCTCGTACATTCGGCGACCCACAAACCGAAGCGCCTGTTCTTCAAAGTTCTGCGGATCGGTAAGGGAGTGGTCGCCTAACCCATCAACAAACTCTTCGGCTTGTTGGGGGTCGAAATCGGTATCGAATAACTGGTTGATGGTGAGCAAGTTGATCGGCAGCGCAAAGATTTCGTCTCCGACGGTCGTTTTGACGTGGTGGTCGTAAGGAACAAATTCGCCAAATCGATTGATGTACTCCCACACGCGTTCGTTGGCTGTATGAAAAATATGTGGGCCGTAGGTATGAACCATGACCTGCGTCTCGTCGTCCCGCTCGGTATAGCAATTGCCGGCTACGTGCGGCCGTGAATCAAAGACCGTGCAGCGGTGGCCAGCTTCGGCCAACTGCCGAGCAAGAACTGCTCCTGAAAACCCGGCTCCCGCAATTGCAAACATCATCATGTAACCAAGAACAGTACCCGCTCGCTCGTGGCCGCATTGGCAACCAAGACCGCTTCAGAACAATGCGAAGAAAAACGCCCACTGGCCATCAGGAGCACCGCTAGAATTAACCCATGTCTGAGATTACGGTCACGCTTCCTGATGGTTCGACGCGCGCTCTTCCCGCTGGTGCCACCGGAACCGATCTGGCCGCTGAAATCGGACCTGGCCTAGCCAAGGCCGCAGTAATCATCGTGGTCGACGGCGAAGAACGTGACCTTATGGCGCCTTTGGCCGACGGCCAGACCGTGAGTATCGTCGTGGCCGACTCCGACCAAGGCATGCACACAATTCGCCATTCGACGGCGCACGTGATGGCCCAAGCAATTCAGGAGATCTGGCCCGGTACGCAGTTGGCCATTGGCCCGCCCATCGAACACGGTTTTTACTACGACGTACAACTGCCAGGCGACAATACGCTGTCCGAAGACGATCTCGATGCTATCGACGCCAAAATGCGAGAGATCGTTGCGGCAGATCAACCCTTCGAACGCTACGAGTTGTCCATTGCCGAGGGGCTCGACAAGTTCGCTGACCACTTATACAAGCATGAGATGATCGAACGTATTGCGGCGGGCACCGGTGCTGTTGAAGACTCGGGCGAGGTCAACGGTGAGATCATCAGTTACTACGCCAACAGCGAATCCTTCCTCGATATGTGTGCTGGTCCACATGTGCCGTCCACGGCACGCCTCCAGCACTTCAAACTACAAAAGGTAGCGGGCGCCTACTGGCGCGGCGATGTCGACCGACCAATGTTGCAGCGGGTTTATGGCACTGCGTGGGCTACCAAAAAGCAGTTGCGGCAACACCTGGCCATGCTGATCGAAGCCGAAAAGCGCGATCATCGTCGCCTCGCGACCGAACTCGACCTGGTGTCATGGCCCGAAGAACTTGGACCGGGCCTGGCGGTTTGGCACCCCAAGGGCGCCATGGTCCGTCGCATCATGGAGGACTACAGCCGTGATCGTCACGAACACGGCGGTTACGAATTTGCTTTCACCCCCCACATAGCTAAGTCAGTGCTCTGGGAGACCAGTGGCCACCTGGATTTCTACGCCGACGGTATGTATCCGCCGATGGAAATGGATGGGTCGAAGTACTACCCGAAGCCCATGAATTGCCCGTTCCATGTGATGATTTTCAAATCACAACAACGGTCCTATCGCGAACTGCCGATGCGGTTGTTCGAGCTTGGAACGGTCTACCGCTACGAGTTGTCCGGCGCAGTACATGGATTGCTACGAGCTCGCGGTTTCACCCAGGACGATTCCCACATCTTCTGCACCCAAGAAGACATCCAAGCCGAGCTTGCGTCGCTGCTCGAGTTTGTCTTGTCTGTTCTTCGAGCGTTTGGCTTTGACGAGTTTCAGGCCAAGCTTTCTACTCGCCCACCCGAGAAATCAGTAGGAGAGGACGCGCTTTGGGACCAAGCTACCGATGGCCTGCGTGCTGCCCTCGAGACCGCGGGAATCGACTATGTGGTCGAAGAAGGTGGCGGCGCGTTCTACGGGCCCAAGATCGATGTCGATGTCCGTGATGCCATCGGCCGCTCATGGCAATTGAGCACTATCCAGGTCGACTTCAACCTTCCGGATCGCTTCGAACTCGAATACGTAGCGAACGACGGCACCCGCAAGCAACCCGTAATGATTCACCGTGCGCTTATGGGTTCGGTCGAACGGTTCTTTGGCGTGCTGCTGGAACATTTCGCGGGTAACTTCCCGGCCTGGCTTGCCCCGATCCAGGTGCGTGTACTCGGCGTTGGTTCCGACCATGACGATTACGCCGATTCGGTTACTGCGCAACTTCGCGAGGCTGGGTTTCGTGTCGATCAGGTGCCCGCCGAAGATCCCCTGGGCAAGCGGATCCGTAACGCCAAGATGCAAAAACTCCCGTACATATTGGTTGTTGGCGACGACGATGTTGCCCACGGAACCGTCGGGGTTAACCCTCGAGGCGGAGAAGTCGACCGCGATGTGGCGGTCACCGATTTCATAGCCCGACTTCGTTCCGAAGTCGACGACCACACCTAAACATGCCTATCGAACGCATGTGGGCAGGTTGGCGTAATGCGTACGTGACCGATACTGCTCGCGTCATAAAACCGGCCGAAGATCAGACCCTGTTCGAGGCCATCTTGGAATCAGGTATTCCCGACGACGAGACGTACATCGTTTCTCGTGGCGCGACCTGCTTTACCGTCCTGAACCGCTACCCGTACTCTTCGGGTCATTTGCTGGTGTTACCGCAGCGCGGCGTGGCTGATCTCGACGATCTCACCGCCGACGAATTCACTGAGCTTTGGGCCACCGTGAACACAGCAGTGCGTGCGGTTAAAACCGCCTATTCGCCCGATGGTGTCAACATTGGTCTCAACATGGGCAAAGGTGCAGGTGCGGGAGTGCCTGACCATCTCCACGTTCACGTTTTGCCCCGTTGGCTCGGCGATACCAACTTCACGGTCGCGATTGCCGAAACGAAGGTCTTGGCCGAAGCGCTCGACGTGACCTACGAACGTCTCTGTACCGCGTGGCCTTCGCCATCTGAGGATTAGCCTGTAATGGTGGACGAACAGTCAATAAACGAAGCAAATGAAGACGAGTTGATCGAAGAACCTGTCGATCAACTCCCGGACGATCTTGACCTGAGCACGCTCGAACTGCCGTATTTCTTCGCGAATAACACACGCCGGAAGATTCCAGCTGCGCTGTACTTCGCTACCGCCGCCGTGTTTATTGCATTATGGGTCTTCGCCGATTCAAATGCTTTGGTCAATGTGGGAATGCTTGTTGCCGGTCTCGGCCTTGTGGCCTTTGGGGCCTATAGCTGGATTGGTGCCTGGGACCTGGCGGTCGACGAAGCGGATGCTCTCGCCATCGCCGGTCAAGAGCTTGGTTTCGTCATCGGGCATGCGTCGGCGCAATTAGCCTGGCGGGGCTGGACAGTGCGTCCTACCTGGCGTGTTCTGGTGTATTCACCTGAGGAACAACCCGAGCGTCGTGGGTTGGTTTGGGTCGATGCCGTAAAAGGCGACGTGCTCAATGTCATCAACGAAGCAAATCCCGAAGACTGGTCCGAGTTCGACCTGTAAGCAATGGCATGGCTTTACGGTCGGTGAAGAGCAAGAAATATAGAGCTAGAGTTGTTGCATGTTTGATGGAACCTGGCGCGACCCTGTTGCCAAATTTACTGACCCTGTGGGCCGAGGTTTGAGCCGTATCGGTGTTTCCGCTGACATGCTGACCACCCTCGGCATCGTGGTTGCTGGTGCGGCAGCGTGGGCCATTGGCGATAATCATCTTGGCCTGGGCTTTTTCTTAATGGTTCTTACTGGTCTTCCCGACCTCCTCGACGGTGCAGTAGCGAAGGCTTCAGGTACTTCTTCGGTCCGCGGGGCCTTCTACGACTCGACATCGGATCGCATCGCTGACGCCCTTACCTTTGGCGGCGTTAGTTGGTATCTGGCCTCAAACGAACCGGGCCGAATCTCTTTACTCCCTGTCGCGGTAATGGGTGCAGCGATGCTCATTTCTTATCAGCGAGCGAAGGCCGAATCGCTTGGTTTCGATGCCAAGGGCGGCATCATGGAACGCGCCGAGCGGTTCATTGTGATGTGCATTGCTCTGGTGTTCAACCAGTTCTTGATCCCTATTCTTTGGGCCATGTTGGTCCTCACGTTAATTACTGCGGTGCAGCGTTTTGTCAAGGTGTGGAAGCAGGCCACTGTGCTTCAGCCAGCGCCATCGGTTCGTTCCGGTCGCAGCCCTCGTGCTGACCGTCGCCCCCGTGCCCGGCGAGCCGAACGTCTCGAAGCAATGCGCACTCGTCGCACCGAAACCCGCAACGCTCGCCGCCGTTAAAACAGAGCAGCATTCATTATGGTCGATCGGTCCTATGCGCTTTACCGGGCGGGGTCACTGGCGGCTCGGACGGTTCCCGGACCCTTAGCTGACGCATTCGCCGAGTTGGGCGGCCGCGTAGCAGTCAACGCAAGCCCTGAAAAGAAGGCGCTCGTCGAAAAGAACATTCGGCGGGTGATCGGTGCCGAGGCACCGCAGCGCGAAGTGGATCGTTTGGTGCGGTTGTCGTTTGCCGATTATGCGCGCTATTACTCCGAGTCGTTTCGGTTGCCGGACATGTCCGTCGAACAGATCGATGCGGGATTTACGTGCGAGGGCGTCGAGCACGTTGTCGAAGCAGTTGCGACGGGCACGGGGCCGATCCTGGTCCTGCCACATCTTGGTGGTTGGGAGTGGGCCGGTTTCTGGTTGAGTCTTGTTCCGCGGGTCGAAGTAACAGTGGTGGTAGAACCGCTGCAGCCACCCGAACTGCACGATTGGTTCGTCAAGTTTCGTGAGGCCATCGGCATGAATGTTGTGCCACTGGGCCCCGATGCAGGCAAGGCGATTTTGCGGGCAATCAAAGCCGGGCACGTTGTTTGTTTGCTGAGTGATCGCTCGGTCGGAGACGGCGCGACTGCTGAAGTCGAATTCTTTGGCGAGGTAACGAAGATTCCGATGGGTCCCGCAGCACTTTCGTTGCGCACTGGTTGTCGTTTGCTGCCCACTGCCGTCTACCACACCGAATACGGCGTCCACGGAGTGGTCCGTCCACCCGTAATTTTTGAGCGCACCGACAAACGGTTGCGTCAAGACATCACCGCCTACACCCAAAAGGTTACTCACGAACTTGAGGGCCTCATTCGTCGTGCACCCGAACAATGGCATCTGATGCAACCCAACTGGCCGTCAGATGTCGTTGAAGACGGCGATGATGATTGATCTGCGCTGGCGCACCAAACGACCGGGAGAGCGTGACACGCTTAAGATCGGCATTATTTGTCCGTATAGCCTCACCTTGCCGGGCGGTGTACAGGATCAGGTTCTGGGGTTAGGGCGCGCCCTACGCAACCGGGGGATTGATGCACGCGTTTTGGGGCCTTGTGATGGAGCGCCACCCGATGCCGCGGTCACTCCACTTGGCAACAGCATTCCTACGTCGGCTAACGGATCTGTAGCTCCGATTGCCCCCGATGGTCCAGCGCAGTTACGCACCGTTCGGGCCTTGCGTGAAGAACGATTTGATCTCTTGCATCTCCACGAACCGCTTTCTCCTGGGCCGACCCACACTGCGCTGGTCATGCACCCAGCCCCTAT
This sequence comes from uncultured Acidimicrobiia bacterium, assembly GCA_964196475.1. Lineage (GTDB taxonomy): Bacteria > Actinomycetota > Acidimicrobiia > Acidimicrobiales > JAHEJN01 > CAWKZT01. The sequence goes on along the minus strand of CAXMUI010000232.1, from coordinate 10,749 downwards.
TCTTGCGACGTTCCACGCGGCCGGCGAATCAGCGGCCTACAAATACATGCAGCCAATTGTTCGATCCTTGTCGGCTCGTATCGATGGTGCGTGTGCGGTGTCAGAACAAGCCCGACTCATGGCGCGAGGCGCCCATATGAAGCCCGACATTGTGGTCGACATTGTGTTCAACGGTGTCGAAGTTGCGCGATTTTCGAACGCTCAACGGTGGCCCACCGAGGGCCCAACGATCTTTTTCCTTGGACGTCACGAGCCTCGCAAAGGCCTCCGCACCTTGTTGGAGGCCCGGAGTCAACTGCCCGGCAATGTGCACCTATGGATTGCTGGCGTAGGGCCCGAGACCGAAGAGTTGCGCGCCCAATTCGGTGATGACGAGCGCACCCACTGGCTTGGTCGAATCACCGAGGCTGAGAAATTGCGCCGGATGCGTGCAGCTTCAGTTTTTTGTGCTCCAGCGCTGGGTGGTGAGTCATTCGGCATTGTGTTGCTTGAAGCTATGGCTGCATCGACGCCGGTGGTTGCGTCGAATATCGAGGGATATCGGGCCGTCGTTCGTGATGGAATGGATGCCCTTCTAGTTCCACCAGGTGAAGCGGGTGCTCTGGCACAGGCCCTACGTACGGCATTGTTCGATGAAGTTGAGCGCTCTCGAGTGATCGCTTCGGGCCAAGAACGGTGCCACGAATTGTCGATGGCTAACCTTGCTGAGCTCTATGTGGACAAATATCAGGCAATGCTCGCTAACGTGACGACCTAATGGTTTGTCACACCACCGTTACACTGGTAGCGGTATTGTCTCGTCTTGCTTGTCGGAAGGAAACCACATGATCATTGTGATCATTATTTTAGTTGTTGTTGCTGCGCTTCTCTTGTTCCTAGGAACGCAATACAACGGGCTTGTTCGGCTTCGTAATCGTGTCGAAGCAGCTTGGGCCCAGATCGATGTGCAATTGCGCCGTCGTTACGACCTCATCCCAAACCTGATCGAAACAGTCAAGGGCTACGCAGCCCACGAAAAGGACACGTTCGAAGCGGTCATCGCTGCCCGTAATGGAGCGGTCGCCGCCGCGAACCCGGCCGATCAGGCCGAAGCAGAAAATATGCTGACGGCTACCTTGGGTAAGTTATTTGCGCTTCGCGAGGACTACCCCGATCTGAAGGCCAACGAGAACTTCCTCAAGTTGCAAGAAGAGCTCACAGCCACCGAAGATCGCATTGCTTATAGCCGTCAGTACTACAACGACGCAACACTCAAGTACAACAACAAGCGCGAGACTTTCCCATCCAATATCGTTGCAGGCATGTTCAACTTCGGTCCCCGCGAGTACTTCGAGACCGTCGGCGATGCTACCGAACCTGTTCAGGTTCAGTTCTAATCGTGACACGCACCCGTCTTACGGTTGGTAGCACCGCGGCTCTGGGAGCGGCGTTGGTCATAGCAATTGCGATTGGCATATCACTACCCACAGTCATCGCTTTATTAGCTGGCCTTGTCGCGGCCGTGCTCATTTTGTGGTGGGGAACTCGCAACCCAGCGGGACAACTCATCGAGCGAGTTCGCGCCGAACCAGCCGACCTTGTCCAGAACGATCGCCTGGCACACGTGGTGCATGGTCTCTGCCTGTCCCACGGCATCGCCGAGCCACAGTTGTGGATCATTCCTACGCACTCCCGTAATGCCATGGCGGTGGTCGATCGGTCCGGTTCGCACTTGGTGTTTACCAAAGGTCTTTTGGCCGAGGTCGATCGATTACAACTCGAAGGCTTGGTCGCTCACCTGCTTGTGCGTTTAGGCAAAGATGATATTGCCGAGGGAACACGAGCGGCGGCCCTTACCACCCGAACACCTTGGCGCATGTTGCCCATCGGCCCGTGGCTTGTTGGCGAGTCGCAACACATCGTCGATGTCGACATGGATGCGGTAAGTCTGACGCGTTTTCCGCCCGGTCTCATTGGCGGTTTGCAGACACTCTTCCATGGCGAGACCGCGATAGAGTCCGCCAGTCCATCAATTTCTCATTTGTGGATCGACGATCGTTTCGGCGGAACTGATGCGATCTACCATCCTCAATCGATCGCTCTAGCTGATCGAATCGAAGTCCTTCAGGAGCTCTGAACCTTTTCGTGAATCGTCGTATCATGACCGCGTGCGTGGTCACTATTGTCTTGCTTGCAGCCGCCTGTAGCGGCGGTGACGGTCCCGAGCTTTCTGACGAGGTGATTCCTCCTTCAGAGCCCACGGTTGAACCAACGGTCGAAGCAGACGTCTCTACCGAAGGGCTTGATGAGACCCCAACACCGACAGCTGAACCCGTGGGACCATTAAGTCCACTCACCGGATTGCCTGTTAACGATGCTGGACCTTCTTCGGATCGTCCGCCGTTGATGGTCAAGATCGACAACTCACCCGACGCTCGGCCCCAAGAGGGTCTTAATAGCGCCGACATAGGTATTGAGCTTCTGGTCGAGGGAATCACCAGACTGGCTCTGGTATTTCATTCGGACGGTTCCGACACCGTTGGGCCGGTTCGATCGGGACGAAGCAGCGATCCGGATTTGGCAGGCGTATTTGGTACGCCACTGTTTGCTTGGTCGGGTGGGAACAACACCGTTCGTGGCGAGGTTCGCAACGGTGAACTTGCTGGCAAACTGTATGACGTCGGTGTCGACCAGTCGCCCTCGAGTTACTGGCGGGCAGGCGCGCCTCGCTTTGCGCCTCATAACTTGATGACCAGCACCGAGAACCTCTACGCTCTGGCTCCCGAAAATCTTGGTCCGCCCCCGGTCGTCTTCGACTACCGAGTCGAAGACGACGCGTTGCATGCGGCGGCAGAAACTATTCCCGGCGTAAAAATTAGTTGGCGTGGCGGCGTTGATGTGCACTACGTCTGGAACGAAGATGTTGGCGGATGGAGTCGTTTCCAGCGAGGAACGCCACATCGTGACGCCGCAGGTGTCGTTGTTTCGCCACCCAATGTGTATCTGCTGACCACTCCGTACGGAAGTTCGGCTGCGTCGTCGTTGTCGCCTCAGGCGCTGTCGGTGGGCTCGGGACCTGCTGTGGCTCTTACAATGGGATCACAGATTACCGGCACGTGGACTCGAGAGACCGCCAATTCGCCTTGGGATATCGTTGATGCATTGGGCGCCAATATTGGGCTCACGCCTGGGCGTACGTGGGTTGCCATGCACGAAACCGATGACGTTCGCATTCTCACTCAAGACGAGGCCGACAATTTGTTGGCTCTCGTCCAATAAGGACTTCTACAATCAAACTATGACTGATCAGGATCTCTCCCGTGCCACCGGTACCTTTCGCGTAAAGCGGGGTCTGGCCGAAATGCTCGAAGGCGGCGTCATCATGGACGTCGTCAACGCTGACCAAGCCCGCATCGCCGAGGATGCTGGTGCAGTGGCCGTAATGGCCCTCGAACGCGTACCGTCCGACATTCGCCGTGACGGCGGGGTTGCTCGCATGAGTGACCCCCGCATGATTAAAGAAATCCAGGAGTCGGTCAGCATTCCGGTGATGGCTAAGGTTCGCATTGGTCATTTCGCCGAGGCACAAATGTTGCAGGCAATGGATGTCGACTACATCGATGAGAGCGAAGTCCTTACTCCCGCCGACGAGACCCACCACATCGACAAATTTGCTTTTGATATTCCGTTTGTCTGCGGTGCGTGCAACCTGGGCGAAGCCTTGCGTCGTATTAGCGAGGGTGCATCCCTTATCCGGTCCAAGGGCGAGGCAGGTACGGGCAACGTTGTCGAAGCTGTTCGTCATCTCCGTTCGATCTTGGGTGACGTTCGCAAGCTCACGCTGGCGGATTCTGCTGAACTCTTCCAGTGGGCCAAGCAGTTGCAAGCCCCGCTTCCACTTGTTCAAGAAGTTGCTGAGACCGGAAAGCTTCCTGTGCCATTGTTCTGCGCAGGCGGCTTAGCTACCCCGGCCGACGCTGCGCTTGTGATGCAGCTTGGCGCAACTTCCGTGTTTGTTGGTTCGGGCATCTTCAAAAGTTCCGATCCCGCGATTCGGGCGAAGGCCATTGTCGAGGCAACGACGAACTTCAATGATCCCGATGTGCTTGTTCGTGTGAGCACCGGATTGGGTGAAGCCATGCCGGGTCTCGAGATTTCTGATCTCGAAACCACGTTTGCTGATCGCGGCTGGTAATTCTTGTGCCCAATGGAGAACCCCCCGGTGGGTATCAAGGTTGGCGTTCTAGCGCTGCAAGGAGCTTCGCGGCTTCATCTTGAGACCCTGGCTTCGATTGATGTCGACGCTATTCCGATCAAACATCCCGACGATTTGGCCACTGTCGATCGTCTGATTATCCCCGGCGGCGAGTCCACTACTATTTCCAAGTTGCTCGAGTTCAACGGTCTTCGGATACCAATAGCGCAGCGTATAGCAGGTGGTATGCCAGTGCTTGGTACTTGCGCCGGCATGATCTTGTTGGCCACCGATGTGTTCGATGGCCGAATCGATCAGCGGTCCTTTGGCGCCATCGATGTTTCGGTGCGACGTAACGGTTGGGGACGTCAACTCGACTCGTTCGAGGGCGACATCGAAATGCCCATAATCGGCGACCAATTTCATGCGGTATTTATTCGCGCACCGCGGATCGAACGCATCGGAGCTGATGTAGAGGTTCTGGCCACAATTGACGGCGAAGCGATTGCCGTACGCCAAGCGAATGCGATTGCGACTAGTTTTCATCCTGAGCTCACCGACGACACCCGAATTCACCGGTGGTTCGTTAACGAATTTGAAATCGACTACTAAGGGGGTTGCATCATGTCCGGGCATTCCAAATGGGCAACAATTAAGCACAAGAAGGGCGCTACCGACGCCAGGCGTGGAAAGTTGTTTGCCAAGATCATCAAGCAGGTTGAGGTTGCGGCCCGCCAAGGCGGCGGCGACCCCGACGGTAATCCCACCTTGCGAACCATGTTCCAGAAGGCGCGTGACGCGTCGGTCCCGTTGGACACTATCGAACGCGCTATCAAGCGTGGTACGGGCGAGCTAGAAGGCGTCAATTACGAGGACATTACCTACGAGGGGTATGCCCCCGCGGGTGTGGCATTGCTGGTCGACACGCTGTCGGATAATCGCAATCGTACCGGCGCCGAAATGCGTGCCTTGTTTACGAAAAACGGCGGTGGTTTGGCGAAACCCGGCGCTGTTTCGTGGCAGTTCAGCCGACGAGGCATCGTGTTGTTATCGAGTGACCTCGATGAAGACGAGATCATGATGGTGGCTCTTGATGCAGGAGCCGAAGACATGAAATTGGACGGACAGTTCTGGAATCTCACGTGTGATCCCACCGATTTGCCAGGCTTACGTGACGCGCTCGACGAAGCGGGCATTAAATACGAGTCAGCAGAAGCCTCCATGGTCCCCAGCGAAACCATTAATCTCGACTTAGCTGATGCTAAATCTGTTCTCCGTATGGTCGATCTTCTCGACGATCACGACGACGTCCAGGACGTCTTCGGCAATTTCGACATTTCGGACGAAATCTTGGGTCAACTCGCCGACGAAGAGTAGTTTCGGTCCGTCCCTGCACGGGAGCGATGAGCGCGATAGGGTTACGTACGTATGTTCGTACTTGGTATTGATCCGGGCCTGACCCGCTGTGGTTATGGCCTTGTGCATCAACAAGGACGCAAACCTCGTGCCGTTGCTGCTGGGGTAATCACCACCAGTAAAGACGATGCTGTGCCAGCGCGGTTGGCCGAAATGCAAGCCGAGATCCGAGCTCTTATTACCGAGTATCAGCCGTCGGTTATTGCGATTGAGCGGGTGTTGTTTCAGGTCAACGTCAGCACCGCAATGAGTGTGGGCCAAGTCAGTGGCATTGTTATGGCCGAAGGCGCCGCTCGCGGGTGCGAAGTAGTCGAGTACTCACCCAACGAGGTCAAAAGCGCGGTTACTGGGTACGGCTCGGCCGATAAGCAACAAATGGAGCGCATGGTGCAACAACTCATCGGGATCGATAAGCCACTCCGACCGGTTGATGCTGCCGATGCCGTCGCTGTTGCCCTGTGTCACTTAGCGCAGATGCCTATTGTGGTGGCTGGCCGTCGATGATTATCGCATCACTTCGCGGCACGCTCACCGAACGCAACGAGGGCAGCATCATCATCGAGGTTGCCGGTGTCGGTTATCGGGTGACGGTGTCGCCGTCCACGGTGGTGAAGCTGGGCGAACTCGGCCAAGAAGTTTTTGTTCATGTGCATCACCACATTCGCGACGATGCCCAGTCGTTGTTTGGTTTTCTTAGTCGTGACGAACGCCAGACGTTCGAGGCACTGATTAGTGCCCACGGAGTGGGCCCATCGCTTGGTTTGGCCATCTTGTCGGTGCACGAACCAGTTACGTTGGTTCGGATTCTGGCCGACGACGACGTTGCGGCTCTGTGCCTCGTGCCGGGTGTCGGTAAAAAGACCGCGGCACGGCTGTTGGTCGAACTCAAGTCAAAGCTCGATGCTGGCGATATCACCACCGTCGTAACCAATGCGGGCGTGTTTAGCGCACCACAATCAGCCACCGCCGATGTGCAACAAGCGTTGAGCGAGTTGGGTTACACCCCCGACGAAATCCGGTCGTCCTTGACTGGTATCCCAGCTGATGTTGACTCCTCGCAACTTCTCAAGCACGCGCTGCGGGCGCTAGCGTCGCGCTGACATGGCACGCGAAGAATTATTGAGGTCCGATGAGACCGATGCTGACCTCGAAACGGCGATGGCCGACACCGCACGCCTCGACGAGCCGAAATTACGCGACGAGGCCGGACTGCGACCAACGACGCTCGAAGACTTTGTTGGCCAGACCGAGCTAAAGGAACACCTCAACATCTTGTTGGGCGCGGCGCGCCAACGGGAGCAGACGGCCGATCATTTGTTGTTTGCCGGCCCGCCGGGCCTAGGCAAGACCACGCTGGCGCACATTGTTGCCTTTGAAATGGGCGTCGAGTGTCATACCACTTCTGGTCCGGCGCTCGAACGGGCCGGCGATCTTGCCGCCATTCTCACCAAGTTGGGCGACGGCGATGTGTTGTTCATTGACGAAATCCATCGGTTGCCTCGAACCGTTGAAGAAGTCCTGTATCCGGCCATGGAGGATTTCGAACTCGACATTGTGTTGGGTAAAGGTCCAGCGGCACGGTCGATCCGCTTGGAACTACCGAACTTCACGCTCATTGGTGCCACGACTCGTACCGGCCTCATCGCCAAGCCGCTGCGCGATCGTTTTGGCCTGGTCTCGCGACTCGAGTTTTATGAAGTCGAAGATCTTGACGCCATTGTCACCCGTGCCGCAACGATCCTCGATGTCGATATCAATCCGACGGGTAGTTACGAAATCGCTCGGCGGGCTCGAGGCACCCCGCGGATCGCTAATCGTCTTTTGCGGCGGGTTCGTGATTATGCCGAGGTGAAGTTCGACGGTAAAATTACTGCCGATATTGCTCACGATGGCTTGGCTATCTTTGGCGTCGACGACCGGGGATTCGACAAAGTCGACCGAGGGATCTTGCAGGCCTTGTGTGGTCGGTTCGGAGGTGGGCCAGTGGGCCTATCCACGCTGGCAATCAGTGTGAGCGAACCTACCGAGACTCTCGAAGACGTGTACGAGCCATTCCTGATCCAGCAGGGAATGCTCATGCGCACTCCTCGTGGCCGGGTGGCTACACCGGAGGCCTGGGCGCATATGCAAATTACGCCCCCGTCAACGATCACGCCGGTGTCGCAAACGGATCTATTCACGCAAGACTGATCGGCCTATGGGTTCTGATCAACGAACAAAGCGCACCGGGCTTGGACCCGACGACTTTGACTACGAACTTCCGGCCGATCGCATCGCCCATCAACCGATCGAACCCCGCGATGCGGCTCGACTGCTCGTCGCGCCTGCCTCCGGGACCGTTTTGCACCAACACATCACCGATCTGCCTGATCTGCTGCAGGACGGGGACTTGTTAGTCGTGAACGACACGCGGGTGTTGCCCGCTCGCGTCATCTTCCAAAAAGACACGGGTGGCAAGGTCGAGATCTTGTTGCTTGATGCTCGAGACGATGGCCAATGGGAATGTCTTGTTCGGCCCAGCAAGCGCACACCTCCGGGCACACGGGTTCGTGCCGGTGACGATTTCGCCGCTGTGGTCGGCGACGATTTGGGTGAGGGTCGACGGCTTATCCGATTCGAAACCGATCATGATCTCTTGGTAGCGCTTGAAGCACACGGACAAATGCCACTGCCTCCGTACCTCGACACCGTCCTCGACGACCCAGAGCGCTACCAAACCGTGTACTCCGACCGTCCGGCATCCGCTGCGGCGCCCACAGCAGGTCTCCACCTCACTGACGAGGTGCTGGCTCAATTAGCAGCCAAGAACATCGAACTGGCTCGGGTCGAGCTCGTCGTGGGTCTCGACACTTTTCGACCACTCAGCGCAGCGAGTCTGGACGAGCACATAATGCACACCGAGTCGTACAACGTGTCGGCCGAGACCTGGGACAAAGTGTCCGCGGCTAAACGAGTCGTTGCTGTCGGTACCACTTCGGTGCGAGCCCTAGAGACTGCGGCCTCGCGAAATGAACTGTCCGGGCGCACCGACATCTTCATTCGTGCTCCGTATGACTTTGCCGTGGTCGACGTCATGCTTACCAATTTCCACCTCCCGAAATCGTCTCTATTGGTCATGATCGACGCGTTTATCGGCCCCGAATGGCGCGATATTTATCGAACGGCGATCGAAGAGAAGTACCGCTTCTTGTCCTTTGGCGACGCGATGTTGTTAGAACGGTCGCAATGAAAGCCACCTTTACCGAAATTGCCACCGACGGGGGAGCCCGGACCGGAACGGTGACGACAGCCCATGGGACATTCACCACACCTTGTTTTATGCCCGTCGGCACCAAGGGAGCGGTGAAGCATCTGAGCTCCTGCGATTTGGAGGACCTTGGGGCGCAAGTGGTTTTGGCGAACACGTACCATCTCATGTTGCGTCCCGGAGCTGATGTTGTCGAGAATTTGGGTGGACTGCACGAGTTCACCCAATGGCACGGTCACACCCTTACCGATTCTGGCGGCTACCAGATCTTCTCGTTAAAGCCCAAGGTTGACGACGAGGGGGCGGTCTTCAAATCGACCTATGACGGTTCCACGCATGTGCTGACGCCCGAAAGCGCGGTGGATATCCAAGCCGCGATTGGTGCGGACATTCAAATGGTGCTCGACGTGTGCCCTGCCCTGCCGGCGAACGCTCACACACTGCAGGCTGCGGTAAATCGCACAACAGACTGGGCCGCTCGTGGTCGGCAGCATTTCCTGGACCACAACGATGCCGCAGGCCGCCAAAGTCAGTTCGGTATTGTGCAAGGTGGTACCGATCTTGATCTGCGACGCAGGTCAGCTGAATCAACGGTGGCCCAAGCGTTCGATGGCTATGCCATTGGCGGATTGTCGGTGGGCGAAGAGCGAGATCGTATGCTTCCCGCTCTGGCCGCCACTACGGACCTACTGCCAACCGCACAACCCCGCTACTTCATGGGTTTGGGTGACCCCGTTGGGATTATCGAATCAGTGGCCCGTGGGGTCGACATGTTCGACTGCGTCCTCCCCAGCCGATTGGCTCGCCACGGTACGTTGCTGACTTCGCAGGGCCGCGTCAATCTTCGGAGAGCCGAGTTCACCAATTCCACGGAGTCACTCGATCCTGGGTTTGCAGAAAGTCCGGCAAATCACTGGTCCAAGGGCTATCTGCGGCATCTTTTGCAGGTCGGCGAGCCCACTGCGGCCCGGATTTGCACGTTGCACAACATTGCTTGGGTGTTGGACCTCATGAAGCGCACACGTCTGGCCATCGAGTCGGGCTCCTTTGAGCAGCTTAGGGTCGAGGTCAACCGCGTTTGGGGCGACTAGGAACGTAACCAAATGAGGGCCGGAGTGAGACCTCGGGCGGTACAGTTATTGCCCCTATGGCCTCGCTCGTAATTTTCCTCCCACTGCTCGCAATCATGTACTTTTTCATGATTCGCCCGCAACAAAAACAACTGGCAGAACAACGCGAGACCTTGGCGTCTCTCGAAGTAGGTGACGAAGTACTGACCTCCTCGGGTATCTACGGCGTCATCACCGAGTTTGATGGCCCAACGCTGTTTCTCGAAGTTGCTGATGGCGTCGAAATCAAGGCCACTCGCGAGTCGGTATCGAGCATTATCAGCTACGACGAATCCGACGATGATGGCGACGACGATGTCGAGGCCGAAATTGAGCACGAAGGCCCGATTAGCTAATCATGCGTAAGAACGGACTTCTTCCCCTGCTCGGCATCATGGCCGTGGTCGGTATTGCCCTGGTCGCAACGGTCGCGGCCGGCTTCCGGCCTCTTCTTGGCATTGACCTCACCGGTGGCGTCGAGGTTGTTCTCGAAGCTGTCGACAACCCCGATCAACCCGATGGTCCTAGCAACGAAGAACTCGATCAGGCGGTGGAGATTCTTCGCAACCGTGTCGATGCGCTCGCGGTTGCCCAACCAGACATCACCCGACAGGGCGACCGCATTGTTGTCCAGTTGCCCGATGTCGAGGACCAACAACGCGCCATCGAACTCATCGGAACCACCGCAGAGTTGCAGTTCCGACCCGTGTGTGCTGTCGTGCCGATCACAAGTGCCGGGATTCCACCCGAATCCACCGATGTAGTTGTTCCCCCCGTCTCCACCGACAACGCCGACTGTGTGG
>CAXMUI010000231.1:0-1513 GCA_964196475.1 uncultured Acidimicrobiia bacterium | reverse complement strand
AAATAGGCGACTAAATTCGGTGGTGTCGATGGTGCAACAACCCGTTCATTTCCCAGTAGCGTGTTGGCCCTATGGGTAAGGCTTCTTCTGCAAAAAAGGTCGCTCGCGCGGCCGCCATTGGCGAGTCCAGCCGGACGAGCGACCGTCGGCAACTTGGCTATCCGCTCGCCATTGCCGCGACCATGATCTTCGGTATTGCTCTGGTGGTGTTTGCCGCGGCGAGTCGTGATTCGGTCCCCGAGCCAACGCTTTCGGACCACTGGCACGATGCCTACAGCATCTATACCTGCGAAACCGACGGTTTCGAGAGCGCGTTGCAAGGCACCGCTGATCCCGACGGCATTCACTCGCACCAGGACAGCCTCATTCACATACACCCATTCTCCGGAGCGGTCACTGGGGCTGGTGCCAAGATGGAAGTATTTTTCACCGCCATGGGCGTCGAGATGACCGACGACACCCTGACCTTGCCAACAGGTGTGACCTTCACAGAAGGCTCCACCCAGTGTGAAGGCGAAGACGCTGTGCTGCAGATTCTGCGCTGGACCGATGGTGTGAATGCCACGAATAGTCCTCCCGATGAAGTTATTACCGAGGGCTTCAACGACGTTCGTTACCTTGCCAACGGCGAAGCATTCACTATTGCGTTTGCTCCCTTGGGTGCCGATATTCCTGTGCCAGAGAGCATTCCTCGTCTCGCTACGGTGAACCCGTCACTGGTTGATCCCAACCTGGGCGAAGATCTCATTGACCTCAATGATCTCGATTCCGAAGGCGATACTGAGTAATACCCTGCCTGGCTGGTTGCCATGCGCCTGTCTCTACTGAAGTCTTTCTAGCGGAAAAGGTCCTCTGCTGGGGCGCGCACAATATCGTCCTGCACCGTTCCGTTTCCAAACCACTGAGGGTCCACGCCTCGAATTACCGCAACGGGAATGCCCGCAGCCTTGCCACAGACGAGATCCGCGGCCGCCGCCAGTTCATCGACGATCGCGACCTCGGTGACCATGAGTTCTCGACCCAGAGAATCGGTGCTGCCACGAAGGTCAAGAATTGGGGAGATGCCGGCCGAGCCGATAGCTACGTCGGTAACACCACGTCGCCAAGGTCGACCAAAGGTGTCCGAGACAATGACGGCAACATTCACGCCATGGGCTCCGGCCAAAGCGTCACGAATGCGGCGGGCACTTCGATCGGAATCTTCGGGAAGCAACGCCGCATAACCACGGGCAACGTTTGAAAGATCAATGCCCGCGTTGGCACAGACGAAGCCGTGTTTCGTCTCAGAAATAATGAGTTCGCCGCGCCGGCGCAGAATGCGTACTGACTCGCGTTCGACTAACGGCTTGTGCGAGAGAGGATCAGAAGGGTCGATGGCGACCATGGCGTTCTCGGACTTCGAAACGATTTTCTGGGTGACGACGAGAACATCACCATCGCAGAGGTCGAAGCTGGCCATGATGAGGGAGGCGACGTCGTCTCCAGCGGTGATCTCGGGCATTCCCTCGACGGG
>CAXMUI010000230.1:0-9902 GCA_964196475.1 uncultured Acidimicrobiia bacterium | reverse complement strand
GCGTCAGAAAGCTGTACGTGTACGCCGAACGCAGCAATCACCGAATGCTTGGAGCGCCGAGCTATCAGCCACGCCGATCCCCCCAAACCTACCCAAAGCGGAATCTGGAGAAGCGCCACCATCCAAAGGGGAATTCCAAGGGCAGTACCCGACTGACCCGAGAGCTGTGTCTGGCCACCGATCCGACCCACATACGCTCCCGTGCCCGCCGAACTTACGGTGTCATACACCGATGAATCGACCAACACGGCGAATGCCACCCCACTGAGGAACAAAGCACTGAGGAACCCCAGTCCGGCGATTAGCAACCCGTCACGATGACCCATGCCGCCAAGACTAGGCAGACAGCCGCAATGCTCACCCGCGGTGAACCCAGCAGAATTATCCATTCACCCTTTTGGGGGACCGCCGCGACGACTAACCCGCCAATCGGGACGTAACATGGTGCCATGTCGACTCCCCCGCCCCCGCCGCCGCCTCCCCCGCCGCCGCCCTCAGGAAATCGCCCTTCCGCCCGACCTGGATCCGGCGAAGGTGGCATTCCGCGTTGGGTTATGTATGCGCTTATTGCTGCTGTTCTTGTTGCCGTTCTAAGCGGCTCGCTCTTTGACAGCGACAACCGCACCGAGGTCAGCTACGACGAATTTACTGCCGCCGTGATTGCCGGTGAAGTCGCTGAAATTACCGTCGACAATACCGACGGCCGAATTAGCGGACTCCTCACCGATTCCGAAGGCGTAGAAATCGAATTCAAGACCTCCGGACCTCTGGCGCCAAGCGACGCCGACCGGTCCCTGTGGACCGAAAACATTCCGGCCAGTGGCCTCAACTTTGAGACCCCCACCGCAGGCTTTCTTGCTACTTGGCTTCCGTTCATGATCTTCCCCTTGTTCATCGTCGGCATGTTTGTCTTCATGCAACGACGGGCCCAGGGTCAAATGGGTGGCGTTATGAGCGTCGGGCGCTCAAAAGCCAAGACGTACTCCAGCGAAACACCGGGAACAACTTTCGACGATGTCGCTGGCTACGCCGGGGTCAAACAAGAGATCACCGAGATCATCGAATTTCTCAAGCAACCCGACAAGTACTCCGAAATTGGGGCCCGCATCCCCAAGGGTGTTTTGCTCGTCGGTCCCCCCGGAACCGGTAAGACCCTTATTGCTCGCGCCGTCGCTGGCGAGGCGGGCGTTCCGTTCATGTCCGTCACCGGTTCCGATTTTATGGAAATGTTCGTTGGCGTTGGCGCCAGCCGGGTCCGCGACCTATTCCAAACGGCCCGTAAAATGGGTCGAGCCATTATCTTCGTCGATGAAATCGACTCCATTGGTCGTAAACGTGGCGCTGGTCTCGGTGGCGGCCACGACGAACGCGAACAAACGCTCAACCAAATGTTGTCCGAAATGGACGGCTTCGAGGCCACCGAAGGCATCGTGATGATTGCCGCCACGAACCGGCCCGATATTCTCGACCCTGCCCTATTGCGTCCTGGACGTTTCGACCGTCAAGTGGTCGTTCCTCTACCAGAACTCTCCGATCGCAAGGACATTCTCAAAGTCCACATCAAGGGCAAACGTGTCGACGAAGATCTCGACCTCGACGTCATTGCGCGTGGTACCCCCGGTATGAGCGGTGCCGATCTTGCCAACCTCGTCAACGAGGCAGCATTGTTCGCGGTGCGAGCAGGCGACCCAATGGTCACCAACGAACATTTCGAATCTGGCCGCGACCGAATCCTCATGGGACAAAAACGCGAATCCATGGTGCTTTCCGATAAGGAAAAAGAGGCGATTGCCTATCACGAGTCTGGCCACGCGCTGTGCGCTGCTGTGCTCCCCCATGCGGACCCACTGCATAAGGTCACCATCATCCCGAGTGGCATGGCCCTCGGTGTCACCATGCAGCTTCCCGAAGAAGAACGCCACATTTACACCCAGCACTACATCGAGGACCGCCTCACGGTCATGATGGGTGGTCGCATCGCCGAAGAATTGGTGTTTGACGTTGTATCTACCGGCGCTAGCGACGATCTTGTCCGGGCCACCGATCTCGCCTCCAAAATGGTGCGCGAGTGGGGCATGAGCGACAAGGTTGGCCCACAAGCATGGGGCAGCCAAGGCGAGGTATTCCTCGGCGACAGCCTGGTGTCGGGCAAGAGCTACAGCGAGGAAACTGCGCACAAAATCGATGCAGAGGTCGAACAAATTCTGCGTGATGCTCAGCAACGATGCCGAAAACTCTTAACCGAAAACCGCTACGGACTCGATTTGGTAGCTCGTTCACTGCTTGAACACGAAACCATCAACGGTGTTGAAGTAAACCGTCTCATCGAATTAGCGGTCAAAGATGGCCCTCCGGCCGACGACGAAAACACTGACGACGCCGTGCTCTCGTCTTCCGATAGCTAGATTCCCCCGTGAGTCAACTGTTGCTTGCTACGGGGCTTGCTCTCGGAGCCTTAGCAATAGCTGCGGTGTTGCAGCGCCGAAAGCCGGCCGCGCCTACGCAAGGCTCTTTCGTTGCGCCGACGCAACTGGATCGTCAAGATTTCGCCTACCCCGAGGCCCCTTGGCTAATCGCCGAGTTCATGGCAGACAGCTGCCTGCTGTGCGACGAGGTATGGCAGCAAGTCGACGCAATAGACCAGGGTGGCGTCGCCATCCAGAAGCTCGAAGTCAACGAGGCAAAACTACTTCACGACCGCTATCGCATCGACGGCGTCCCAACCACCGTCTTAGCCGATAGCAACGGCGTCGTGCGCGCTTCCTGGGTAGGTCCGATTCGTCACGGCGAACTGGCCGACACCGTGCGAACCCTCGTCGAGATTTAGGCGAATTTCCCTCAGTCGGGAGTCGCTCATGGCCAGCCCGCAGACTGCCCTAGATCGCGCTATTGGGCGAAGAAGTCCGGAACGACGAGTTCGCCGCCGACTGGTGTCGCTACAAAAGTGTTCATGCCAGTGGACCCCTCAGGCCGGGACATCCCTTGAGCAATCACTGGAGCGGAGGACTCGACCATCAAAAAGTACGTCTTACCAATAGGTACGAGTTCATCGAGATTGTCGATGACTAACCGACGTTGAGCACCGATTTCGATCTCGGTAAATTCGCCGAGCGCCTGTGCCGTCCCATCAACAACAACTACGACAGACACGCGGGCGATAGTGGAGAACGACGGGTTGGCAATGGTTAGCGATGAGCTGGTACCGGGGTGAACGACGAGCAATTGTCGAGTACTCCCGACCGGCGCACCAGTTGCAAAGGTCACTCCGCCCCGCAAAGGTCCAGCGATGGAAGCGACCTGGTCCTCAGCCGCCGTCGCTTCACCTTCGACCTCTAACACAACGCTGGAGTCAACTGCGGTGGTCAGTTGTTCCGCGACGACCGGTACCTGGTTAAATGTGCGCACGGTAACCGTGTGGCCGATGCCGGCGGGGACGCGGGCCGTACCGGTAATCGTGGCGTTGGCCGACGAGGGATGGAGTGCTCCGTCGCCGATTTCCACGATGACACGGCGTCGGGGCGGAACGGTGAGCTCGAACGGCTCGACTGCACCATTGGTTTCGGGCGAATCGAGCCGAACTTCGACATCAACCTCGGCCGTCTGTTCGAAGCTTGGATTGAATACCGAATAGCTCTGAGTCACGCCTGGCTCGGCCAAGCCAACCGGGAACACCCAGACCTCTGCCGCCTCGGGTGACCCCGTAGCCACGCTTAGTCCCGTCAGACCCTCCGACCCGTCGAATCGCACCAAGCGATCAACGACGACTCGACCCGTGCGAGCTTCGACGCTTGTGCTGATCTGCGGCCACCGAGCAACGACCTCGGTAACATCGATTGGTACCAGGCTCCTGGCGGGAACAGGAACCCCGTCAAAGACCTGGGGCGCACGAGCACCATCATCGGTAGCAAAGGTGATGTCTACAACAGCATCATCAGCAAACGGGTTGAAGACCAGTAACAGCTGAAGCGCGTCGCGGGCCGTCGTACCGCCTGCGAAATACCAGTTCGATGATGCGTTCGACGCGCACGGACTTGCCCCGACACCAGCCGAACCGGTAACCGTATGGGTAACCACAACACTGGCTGAGTCAAACTCCAAAAGAGCCGCAACATATTCGACGTTGAGAACTTCACCGAGAGCAAGGGTCGTCACACTGTTCGGAGCGACCTCGATAGCGCGAATTTCGGGAGTTACGAAGACCGGGGCGCCGCCCTCGATCAATTGAGCGCCAAAAACCGTGGCTGTGCCTACAGCTGGCACAAGATCAGCGTTGGCGATGGTGACAACCTGATTGGCTATGCCAGCGGTACCACCAGTTCCACCTGCGCAGTACCAACTCGATCCAAGAGAACCTTCGCCGGCAGCAACCGGGAAGGCTGGCTTACCCGCGACCACAATGGTCGAATGGTCGTAGTCGGCGGCGCGCTGATCGAGCCAAAGCAGGCCGCCAAGACAGGCCAACAAAATAATGAGCGCTGGCCAACGGGGAAGACGCATTAGCGACCCTCTCGCTCTATCGACACAAGGCGAACCGTGAGCCCAACGATAACTACCCAGCCCAATAGTTGGAGTAATTGGAACAAACGTTGCTGACTAGGGGCGTCATATCGCAATTCACCGGAACCAGTGGCGTCCACGGCGAACGACGATGCCCATCCAAACGCTGAATTTCTGGCCACTGAGCCTTGGGTGGTCTCCAGCTCCCAACCATCGCCTGCGGCGGCGATATAAGCATCGGTACCTGCGACGACGTGGCCAGCCGATGTTCCGTAGTCATCGGGGTGAAAGATTGGCGTCACATCGTCGAGATCAACGCCGACAGCATCACGAAAGCCAACGGTTCCATCTGTTGCTCCGGCAGCGACAGCAGAATGAACCGGCGAAAACGCGGTGTTTCGGTAAACCACAACTCCGGGGCTGAGTTCAATTTGTTCGAGGTCAAGCTGTTCGGCCAGCATCGCAATAATTGCTTCGGGCGCCGGACGCTCGATAGCCCCATCAGGCGCTGGCGCAAGCCGTTCGGGCACCACGATGTACCGGATAGCCATTGGTCCCAACAGCGTGCCGAGGCGACTAGTGGCCCCATCGAGCCCAACCTGGATTGCCTCCGCTATGAGTCGACTTTCGTCGGTGGACGGACCCGTCCACCGGTCGAGGATCGTCGTCTCGACACCGTAGGACGTGGCGTAAATAACACCGTCCTCGAATTCCCAACCGTTCATAGGTACGACATCCGGATCGCCAATCCATAGAGTGCGCGAAGCCGCTGGAGTGTCCGCTGCTGTGACAATCTCTAGTACCGATGCGAAATCGCGTCCTGGGGATTCCCACTGACCGTCAAACGACGCACCAATGACAGGAAGCACCCCAATGCACAACGCCACAAGAGCGGTGACAGGTACAAGTTGTCGCCACCCAAACATGTAGCGTTTGAGGTCAACTTCGAACGCAACCATTCCCATTGCCGTTGCCAGCGCTAGACCTGTGACCGCAGGGGCAAGGAGCACCTCAGGCCGCGGCGCGCCCACAGGCAGAAGCCCTTGGGCTACAACCATTACAACGGCGACGGAGGCGAGAAAAATGACCCAACCGCGTACCGCCCAGGCAAATCGGGCACCACGCGCCAACAACAGCGGCAAAATGGCCGCTGCCAGAAGAAACCAGCCGAGCACACTGCCGCCATGGGGGCCGACATGAAAGCGGAGAACATCAGCGAGTGCCAGTTCGGTTCCACCATCGGACCGCGTGCCACCCAGGAGAGCCCACTCGCCGGTCAGCGCGTCGAGACCCGACGGAAGCTGGAGTGCCAGCGCCAACACCACCGCGCCCAGCGAGCCCACAAACATCCGCCCTGTGCCTAGGAGGTGACCCGATAACAACGATCCAACAACAAACGCCAACATCATGATCCCGGCGAGAACGAGCCCGAACGGAACGAATGCGGTCATGAGTCCGAGGCTCAACCCGAACGTAAGAATCTCTCGCGGGATTGACGGCGAGGGCACATTTGCGCCCCGCCCACCATCGTAAAGACCATGCGGTGATTGCTGAGCAGCGCGCCCGAACGCGGCGAGCACCCAGGGGCTGGCCCCAATCATGATGAGAGCGGATAACGATCCATTAGCTACGGCGTTGAAGGCCAACGGATTGGCGAGAAAAGCCACAACTGCTACTGCTTGAGCGCGTGGACTTTCAAAGGGGCGTACCAGACGCCACATGCCGAGCGCTCCAAAGATCGGCAGCCCAACAATGACCACGGTGCGCAGCAACGCAATCTTGCCGAACGTAAGCAGGCTCGCCAAGCCCACCAGCAAATTGCCGATCGGCGCAGGTGCCTCTCGACCGAGGCCCTCGTCTCGCCAACCGGACCACCATTGGCCAATCGTGTCGGTCGCGCTGTCTCCAAAGGAGCCAAACTCGCCGTAAATCGGCAGTCCATCACTGAGTATGTGTCGGCTACCGAAAATGACAACGGCGAGAACCGCCCCCCAGACAAGCAGCGCCAGTTGAGCCGGGCCTCGTTGGGCAATGGACTGAAACATCTCGCGCCCACGGACGGCGCCGCGGCCATCGCGCCGGTCGCGCAAATAGGTGTTTACTGGTGCAAATCCACCGACCTGGAGATGACGGAGATCGCCATCGCTTACCGTTCGGTGTTTTGCAATCACCCGACGACGTTTAAGCAACGAGGGGATTCGGCGGGCGTTCCAACTCCAGGCACCAAGCACCGCCTTGGACCGGCGAATATGACCAGTAAACAGCGAAAAAATCGCCTCAAGAATACTCATAAACAGAGCTTGAGGAACCACACGCAAAAGATGTAGCTTGCTGTAGTTCGCGAGCATCGCCCGGGTTTGGTGCCTACGCCGGAGTCCGAGCGCATCATCAGTGGGCCGTCGCGTTTCGAGTTGCGCCTCATGGCGGACAACCGCGTCCGGCGCAACCACGACACGGGCGCCGGCTACATGACAGCGCCAACAAAGGTCGAGATCTTCGCCTCGAAAAGAGATTGCTTCATCAAAACCGCCAACAACGCGAAACAGGTCGCTGCGGATCAGCATGCACGCTGCTGGCGTGTAGAACACGTCGCGGACGGCATCGTGTTGTTCTTGGTCGAGTTCATTGACCTCGACAAACGGTACCGGCGCTCCCGTCTTGTCAATACTTAGACCAACGTCTTGAATGATGTCGGGATTGCGCCAGTTGATGAATTTCGGACCGACGACGCCAGCGTTCGACCTCGTTGCTTCCTGCACGAGTATGCGGACGGCATCGGGGGCTAATGCCACGTCGTCGTGACATATGAGCAGGAAGGCCGAAAGAGCGGTTTCATCGACCACAGCATTGACAGCTGCACCAAAACCGCCGTTGTCGGTACTTATTGACACTTCGGCATCGGGAACAATGGCCCGAACTCGCGCTTCGAGCGAACGGTCACCGTCTGCGGCGGCTACGACAACACGCAGGCGTCCGTAGTCCTGCGTGTGAAGTGACGCCAGAGTGTCGTCGAGCGAGGGCCCCGGTCGGTGAGCGACAACAATCGCGGTCACACCGGGAACCTGGGTAGGTGAAGTACTGCTTTCTGGGGCGCGTTCGTCCACTACTGCGGCACTGGGGTCTGGTTCAGCAGCTGGTAACTCGGTGTCCACGGCGAAAACAGCGTAGAGCCGCCGTGGCGCGATGTCCGCGACCCCATGGCCCTGTTTTTCTCCGGGGTCAAAATGACAAACGCAGAGCGCTACCGCTTCGCTATTCGCGGCCCGGGTGTGACCAAACACACACAACGAAGTGCTTGCAACTGTTAAAGACTTAAGTTAGCATAGCAAGCACTCCCCATACGTTCTCTTCTCTTCCTCAACCCCGAGAACAAACCACGCCTACGGAGGCACCCATGTTCAATTTCAAAATTCCCACCAACCTCGACCTCCCTAAGTTCGAAATGCCGAACATCGAGATTTCCGCCAAAACAACTGAACTCAGCAATGACATCGTCAAAGCCGTAACCGACAGCGCATACGTAGCCGTTGGGGCCAGCGTCCTCGGCTTTAGGCGTGCCGCCGAAGCCACCACCGAGGCTCGTAAGCGCATGAGCAACCTTGACCTTCCTTCGATGGATCTCCCCAAAATCGACCTACCGTCATTCGACCTCCCCACAGTCGACCTTTCCGTCCCTTCCGAATGGGCAAGTAAAGCTGTGTCCGCTGGCCGTGAGACCATTGAGACCGCCCGCGAACAGGCCGCCCGACTGGGCACCATCCCCATGGTCAAGGCCATCGACGAGCAAGCCATAGCTATCGAAGACCGTGTCGACACCGTTCTCGATGCCGTTGACTCCCGTCTTCCAGATCCCGCCAAGTTCGTCCTGGCCACTACTCGTGAAACCGTCAAAGACGGCGCAGCATCCGTACGCACGATGGTAGGCCTTGGCGCCTAATGTCTGGGTGAGAGCTGAGCTCCACCCATAAGTAAGTCCCCCAAGAAGACTGCCGGTCCTATGCATGGACCGGCAGTCTTTCGTTTTAGACTCTCCAAATGCAAACGATGAGGCATACCGCGTGACACGAGCGCTGATCACCGGCGCCAGCGGATTTGTTGGCCGACATTTGGTGGCCCACCTTCGATCGTGTGGTGACGAAGCCATCGCCTCGGACCTCGACCAACGCGGTCCCGACATCACCGACTATCGCGCCGTTGATGAACTAATCGGAGACACAAAGCCGGACGTGGTATACCACCTGGCCGGGTGGAGCGATGTAAGTGGCTCATGGCGAAATCGTGCTACTACCTACCAGGCCAACGTCATCGGTACTGATTCAGTGTTATCGGCCTGTACCAATCACCACACACAACGCGTGCTCGTCATTTCCAGCGCCGATGTATATGGCAAAGTGCCATCTCTCGACCAACCCATCGCCGAGACGGAACCTCTCCGCCCGGCCGGACCATACGCCGCCAGCAAAGCAGCCGCGGAAATGGTGGCCCGTCAGGCTCACATCAACGGCCTCGGAGTCATCATGGCCCGGTCGTTCAACCATGCTGGTCCTGGTCAGCGCCCCGACTTTGTCATTCCTGCGCTTGCCCGCCGCGTCCTTTATGCCAAACAACAAAAAGCGACAACCCTACAAACCGGAGTTCTAACCGCAGAGCGCGATTTTACTGACGTTCGCGATGTCGTCCGTGCTTACCGACTGCTCACCGAACATGGTGCCCCGGGAGAGGTGTATAACGTTTGCCGCGGAACAGCTGTCACCATCGAAGCCGTCCTGCAGGAACTGCTGACACTTGCGGAGACTGACCTAACGCCTGTGCTAGACCCGCAACTTGTTCGACCCATCGAAATCGACCGACGCTGCGGAGACCCCACCAAAATTCGATCCACTACCGGATGGTCTCCCACAATTTCACTAACTCAAACGCTGTGCGACGTTCTCGAAGAATGCGCCACCCAACGGGAAGAATAAGCCATGCCTACCGCATTAATTACAGGAATTACCGGCCAAGACGGCTCCTACCTAGCGGAACTCCTATTGACCAAGGGGTATCGAGTGGTCGGCATGGTCCGGCGGTCTAGCACGATCAACTTTGGACGCATCGCTCACATCCAAGACCAACTTGAGTTGGTTACCGGCGACTTGCTTGACGAGGTGTCAATCATTAACGCTCTGCGGGACCACCAGCCCGAGGAGTTGTACAACCTGGCGGCCCAGTCGTTTGTGCAAACCTCATTCGGTCAGCCGGTCCTCACCGGAGAAATTACGGGGCTGGGGGTCACCCGGGTGCTCGACGCAGTGCGCATTGTTAACCCAGAAATAAGGCTTTACCAGGCAAGCAGCAGCGAAATGTTCGGCAAGGTCCGCGAGGTTCCCCAGACCGAAGACACCCCGTTCTACCCACGGTCGCCC
>CAXMUI010000229.1:0-1709 GCA_964196475.1 uncultured Acidimicrobiia bacterium | reverse complement strand
GGTGACGGCACTGTAACGATTGGTGTTGCTGCCGCAGGACCACGCGATGACAACGGCTACTACCAGTCGCTCGTGGACTTTGTCGAGAGCTACTCCGCCGAGAATGGCTGGGCAGCCCCAATCGTCTCTGACAACATCGGCCCAGCCGAGGCCGCGCAGGCCATGTCCGACCTCGCCCAGCAGGGTGTCGACATTTTGATGGTTGGCGCTAGCGAAATCGCCGAGCCACTTCCAGATCTCACTGAGCAATTCCCCGACATCTTCTGGTACTGCAACTGTGGTGCTGGATTCCAAGAATTGCCTGGACTAGCGCAGGCGCTCGACTGGGGCGCACCCATTCACTACACCGCGGGTGCTGCGATGGGAGCGATCATGCAAGAGCAGGGCTCGACCAGCGCTGTATTCCTCGGTTGTTGCGACATCAACTTCGAGCAAGAGGCCTACAACGCGACGGTGCTTGGCATCCAGTCGGTCGATGCGACCTTCACGATGGAGTATGTGAGCACGGGCGACTTCCAGTTCGACTTCGACAACTCGGCTAATGCCACAGCGGCGCTCACCAACGCACAGGCCAACGGCGCAACACTTGCCTACGCCTACTTGGGTGGCGCAACCGATCCCGTTGGTCAGCTTGCCACCGATCTTGGTATGGCAGTTTTCGCGGCCGGACCAGCCAACATCTGCGATCGTGACGATGGTATTGCCTGGAGCGGCGCCGTCGTGTTCGATGGCGGCGTCTACGCGGCGTCCGCATTGGAATTGATCGTCGAAGGGACGCTCGACGAAGGGGTGACCCATTCCTTCCCGACCGAGGCTGGTCTGAACGGCGCACTTGTGTGTGATCCGTCAGCGGCCGTCGCTACGGCGGTCGACGATGCCTTTGGCCTCATTGGCTCGTTCGATGAGGCGTTGTACGAGGCAATGGGAGCAATATCGGGCGCTGCGTACGGCGGCTGATGACACCTGCTTCTTCCGATTTGCCTGGGGCGGACTCCACAGTGGAGTCCGCCCCAGCGGTCGAGTTTCGCAATATCACGAAACGATTTGGCGCTGTCACTGCATGTGATGGCGTCGACTTGTCGTTCCAAAGCGGTCGTATCCACGGAATCCTAGGCGAGAACGGAGCGGGCAAATCGACGCTCATGAATATGCTCATCGGCCTGGTGCTTCCCGATGAGGGGTCGATCCACATCGACGGGGTGCCGCAACAAATTCATAGCCCGCTCGCCGCAGCGTCGCTCGGCATCGGCATGGTGCACCAGCACTTCAGCCTGGTCGACGCGCTGACCGTGTGGGAGAACGTGGCCCTTGGTGAAGTTGGTCGGCTCGACCCTTCGGCCATTCGAAACCGGATCGGCGAAATCGCTGATCAATACGGTTTGGTAATTGAGCCCGATGCGCGTGTGGGCGAACTAACCGCCGGCCTTCGCCAACGTGTTGAAATTATCAAGTGCCTGCGACGAGATCCAAACATCGTGATCTTCGACGAACCAACATCGGTGCTCACCCCCGAGGAGTCGGTACAACTCTTTGTGTCCCTTCGCCAGGTGGTGGCCGACGAAGGGCGAGCCGTTGTTCTCGTGAGCCACAAACTCGATGAGGTGCTTCACGCAACCGACGATATTTCGATTATGCGTCAAGGCAAGGTGGTCGATCGTGGCTTGGCGAGCGAAGCCGATGCTCGGACGCTCGCCCGTGGCATGGTCGGC
>CAXMUI010000228.1:0-13377 GCA_964196475.1 uncultured Acidimicrobiia bacterium | reverse complement strand
ATCGATCCAGTAATTGGTCGCGACGAAGAAATTCGTCGCACTATTCAGGTGCTATCGCGCCGCACGAAGAACAACCCGGTGCTTATTGGAGAACCTGGTGTTGGTAAAACTGCGATTGTCGAAGGGCTTGCCAATCGCATTATCGAAGGCGATGTCCCCGAAGGCCTTCTTAACAAGCGACTCATATCACTGGACCTTTCGGCGATGGTCGCAGGTGCCAAATACCGCGGCGAGTTTGAGGAACGCCTAAAGGCGGTGCTTAAAGAGATCGTCGATAGCGATGGCCAGATCATTACCTTCCTCGATGAGCTTCACACTGTCGTCGGGGCAGGTGCAGCCGAGGGTTCGATGGACGCCGGCAACATGCTTAAGCCCATGTTGGCTCGTGGTGAGTTGCGCATGATTGGCGCAACAACGCTCGACGAGTTCCGGACATCGATTGAGAAGGACGCTGCGCTCGAACGACGTTTCCAGCAGGTATTCGTGGCCGAACCTTCGGTCGAGGACACCATCGCCATTCTGCGTGGTCTCAAAGAACGTTACGAAGTGCACCATGGCGTGCGCATTCAAGACGCGGCGATTGTTGCCGCGGCCGAACTGAGCGACCGCTATCTCACTGGTCGTTTCAACCCGGACAAAGCCATCGACCTCATCGATGAATCCGGCGCCAAACTGCGCATCGAAATTGACTCGATGCCTACCGAAATCGACGTCATCGATCGGCGCATTCGCCAACTGCAAATTGAACATGTGGCGTTGTCCAAAGAAAATGATCAGATATCCAAAGAGCGGGTCGCAGTAATCGATCGCGAACTGGCTGAGCTTCGCGAAAGTTACACCGGTATGAAGGCTCATTGGCAGTCCGAGAAGGATGCCATAGGCCGGATTCGTAGCCTCAAGGAAGAGCATGAAGTGTTGAGTTCCTCGGTGGAACGCGAATTCGACCTCGAAAAGGCGGCCGAGATTCGTTATGGCCGTCTGCCCGAATTGGTTGGCCAGATTGAAGAAGCCACTGCAGCGCTCGCTCTGCTGCAAGGTGAGCGGCAAATGCTCAAGGAAGAAGTCGACGAGCAAGACGTGGCCGAAGTAGTGGCCAAGTGGACTGGCGTTCCGGTGTCTCGCTTGCTCGAAGGGGAGATGCAAAAACTGGTTCGGCTGGAATCCGTGCTCCATGACCGAGTTGTTGGTCAGGAACATCCAGTGGAGGTTGTAGCCAATGCGATTCGTCGTAGTAGGGCTGGACTCTCCGACCCCAATCGCCCGATCGGTTCGTTCCTCTTTATTGGACCTACTGGTGTCGGTAAGACCGAGTTGGCCCGAGCATTGGCCGAGTTCATGTTTGATGACGAACGGGCCATGGTCCGCTTAGACATGAGCGAGTACATGGAGAAGCATTCAGTGAGCCGGCTCATTGGAGCCCCTCCCGGATATATCGGATTTGATGCGGGTGGTCAACTAACCGAGGCAGTTCGCCGCCGGCCGTACGCGGTAGTTTTGCTCGACGAGGTCGAGAAGGCGCATCCCGAGATTTTCAATGTGCTGTTGCAGTTGCTCGATGACGGTCGCCTGACTGATGGTCAAGGGCGCACCATCGACTTCACCAATGTTGTGTTGATCATGACCTCCAATCTCACCCAAGATCCCAAAGATTTCTTCCGGCCAGAGTTCATTAACCGCATCGACGACATCGTCACCTTCGAACCGCTTTCGCGCGACGCTCTAAGGCACATTGTGAGTATTCAGCTGGCCCATTTGGTGGATCGGTTGGCCGACCGGCGGATTGAACTCGTCGTCAGTGATGAGGCGAAAGTCAAATTGGCTGAGTTGGGCTGGGACCCTGCCTTTGGAGCCCGTCCTCTCAAGCGAGTTATCCAGCGCGAGTTGGGTGATGCTTTGGCGTTAGCGATCTTGGAAGGTTCAATTGCCGACGGATCCCGAGTAGAGGTGAGCCCATCAGACAGTGGCTTCACCTTTGCTACCACCGGTTAGGCGTCGGCTGACTGGTCGGCACGGAACAGTAATTGTGAGGGTCCTTGTTTTTCAGTGCGAGACCCTCTGCTTTTTCTGTATAGTCGCCCGGTAACCGGAGACTTCCAAGGGAGACGGCCGTGCCAGCAACCATCGTTGTAGGTACTCAATGGGGCGACGAGGGCAAGGGTAAATTCACCGACCTTCTCGCCAAAGAGATGTCCTTAGTTGTTCGCTACCAAGGCGGACACAATGCGGGCCACACCATCGTGGTCGAAGGTGTGAGTTTTGCTTTGCAACTCATTCCTAGTGGCGTGCTCTACGACCACATCACGCCGGTAATCGGCAATGGTGTCGTTGTCGACCCACGCGTACTCCTTAGTGAAGTCGCCAGCATCGAGGCCAAAGGGGTCGACTGCAGTCGACTCAAGGTTTCGGGGAACGCGCACCTCATTTTGCCCTATCACCAGGATCTCGACGTTGTGTTCGAGCGCCATTTGGGCAAGAACAAGCTTGGAACCACCAAACGCGGCATTGGCCCGGCATATGCCGATAAGTCGGCTCGGGTTGGTCTTCGAGTACAGGATCTCTTCGACCCCAAGATCTTTCGCCAAAAGGTCGAGGTAGTCATGCATCAAACCGGGGCGCTACTCAGCAAGGTGTACAACCGCATTCCGCCGTCTGTCGACGAAATTTGCGATCTCTACCTCAACGAATGTGCTCCCCAGATCGAGCCCTACGTGGCGGACACCGTCAACCTCGTTCACGAATCGCTTGAAGCGGGCGAACACGTCCTCTTTGAAGGGGCCCAGGCCACGTTCCTCGATCTCGACCACGGCACATATCCGTTCGTGACCTCATCGAACCCCACTGCCGGTGGTGCGTGCGTTGGCGCCGGTGTCGGCCCCATGCACATCAACCGAGTTATTGGCATCGCCAAGGCGTACATCACCCGCGTGGGTACGGGCCCATTCGTCACCGAACTATTCGACGAAACCGGCGATTACCTCGTCGAGGTCGGCAAGGAATTCGGCACCAACACCGGCCGCCGTCGTCGACCTGGTTGGTTTGATGCGGTCATGTTGCGTCACGCGGTACGACTCAACTCACTGTCCGAAGTTGCGGTCACCAAACTCGATATTCTCGACGGACTCGACGAGATCAAGATTTGCGTCGCCTACGACATCGACGGTGTCCGGCATCTCAACATGCCCTATCACCAGTCCGAACTGCACAAAGCCAAGCCAATCTACGAGACAATGCCTGGTTGGAAGACCGACCTCTCGCAGTTCACCGAGAAGAGTCAGTTACCATCGGCAGCGCTCGAGTATTTGGCCTTTCTTGAAGAGCAAGTGGGCGTTCCCATTTCCATGGTTGGTGTAGGGCCCGGCCGCAAACAGTTCTTCCAGTACGACGTCTAGTCGGGCAGCGGAATAACGATGGTCAGTGCAGTCGTCGTTGGATCAGGCGGTCGAGAGCACGCCATTGGTTCGGTACTGGCGCGCACCGTCGACGTAGCTGTAACCCCAGGAAACCCCGGCATCCCATGGTCGGTGCCGACCCCAGCCGAACAGTTGGATGCTGATTTGTTCGTCATCGGTCCCGAGGTGCCCTTGGTCGGCGGCTTGGCGGACCGGCTCCGGTCGCAAGGCAAACGAGTATTTGGCCCTGGCGTCGACGGTGCCCAACTCGAAGGCTCCAAGGGTTGGATGAAACACTTGCTGGCCGATGCTGGAGTGCCCACCGCTGATCACGGCACGTTTTCTGATGTTGATCAAGCCCTGGCATACCTCGACACGATGCACGACTTGTTTGTTATCAAAACCGACGGTCTTGCTGCGGGTAAGGGCGTAGTTGTTACGACCAACCGTGCCGAGGCCGAACTTGCCGTCCGCGAATACCTGTCTGGGGCGCGGTTTGGTTCCGCTGGACAGACCTGTGTGATCGAAGAAGGACTTACCGGACCCGAACTTTCGCTCCTGGCCGTGTGCGACGGCACTAGTGCTATTGCACTGTCACCGGCCCAGGATTTTAAGCGTCACCGCGATGGCGATCTCGGTCCAAACACCGGTGGGATGGGTGCCTACTCGCCGATGCCGATTGTGGACGATCGACTGGTCGACTCGATTATGGAGTCCAGTGTCTTGCCGACGCTACATGCGCTGCAGGCACGCGGTATCGACTACCGCGGCGTTCTTTACGCCGGGTTGATGCTCACGCCAAACGGGCCCAAAGTGATCGAATACAACATCCGATTTGGTGACCCTGAGGCTCAGGTCGTGCTTCCGCAGATGACATCCGACCTCTTCGATTTGCTGGCCACTGCTGCTGACGGCATTTTGACGACAACCCCGACCTTTGCTGGCCATTGGGCCACGGTCGTGTGCGCGGCAGATGGTTATCCCGAAGAGCCTCGTAAGGGCGACGTCATAACCGGCATCGCTGCTGCCGAAGCAATCGAAGGCGTTGAAGTCTTCTGTGCGGGTGTGGCAGTGAACGATTCGGACGCATTTGTCACTGCCGGTGGTCGAGTGCTTAGCGTCACCGCCTCAGGGGCAACCTTGGCACAGGCGCGCGAACGGGCCTATGCCGGGGTAGAGAAGATCCAATGGAATGGGCGTTATGCCCGAACTGATATAGCCCTGGCGGCCAGCCAGGCAGGGGAGTAGCGATGAAAGTCGCCGTATTAATGGGTTCCACGAGCGACGAGGCCAAGATGGCAGCGGCCCGCGAAACGCTCGAACATTTCGGCATTGAAGTCGACTGGCGAGTCATGTCGGCTCACCGCACACCAGCGGCAGTGCTGGACTTGGCATCGAATGCGCGCCAAAACGGATATGTAGCAATGATCTGTGGGGCGGGAATGGCTGCCCACCTGGCGGGTGCCGTCGCGGCACACACCACGCTCCCCGTTGTCGGTGTGCCGTTGTCGGGAGGAGCGCTCAACGGGGTCGACGCGCTCTACGCCACGGTGCAAATGCCGAAGGGCATTCCGGTGGCCACGGTGGCAATAGACGGCTCGATGAATGCGGCACTTCTCGTGGTTCAGATGTTGGCTATCTCCGACGAAAGCCTCCAGGTCAAGTTGGCCGAACATCGCGCCGAAATGGCCGCCCGATAATGATCCCCAATATCTTGGCGAGTCGTTATGGCTCAGCCGACATGGTTCACCTGTGGTCGGCAGAGCACAAGATTGTGCTCGAGCGGCATCTCTGGATTGCGGTATTGAAAGCACAAAGCGAGATGGGAATCGACGTGCCCGATGGCGTCGTCGCGGCCTATGAGGCAGCTATTGATAAGGTGGATCTTGCGTCAATAGCGGAACGCGATCGCATCACCCGCCACGACGTGAAAGCTCGCATCGATGAGTTCTGTGCACTCGCTGGGCATGAGCACATCCACAAAGGCATGACCTCGCGCGATCTCACTGAGAATGTGGAGCAATTGCAAATTCGCCTAGCGCTCGAACTGGTCCGCGATCGTGCGATAGCAGCACTGCGACGTCTTGGTGATCTTGCGGCTACGCATGCCGATCTCGCCATCGCCGGTCGTAGCCACAACGTTCCGGGGCAAGTGACCACGCTTGGCAAACGCTTTGCGAATGCGGCCGAAGAAATGTTGCAAGCTGTCGATCGGATCAGCGATCTGTTGGCTCGTTATCCGCTCCGAGGCATCAAGGGGCCGATGGGCACCCAGCAAGATCTGCTCGATCTCTTCGATGACGACGTCACTAAGGTGGCCGAACTTGAAGGTCGAATAGCCAACCATCTTGGGTTCGAAGCAACTCTGGATTCGGTGGGCCAGGTATATCCGCGTTCGCTCGATCTTGATGTCGTGAGCTCTTTGGTGCAGCTCGGTGCTGGCCCCTCGTCGTTGGCCACCACGCTTCGACTTATGGCGGGTATCGAGCTAGCCACTGAGGGCTTCAAGCCTGGCCAAGTGGGGTCCTCCGCGATGCCGCACAAGATGAACAGTCGGTCTTCCGAGCGTATAAATGGATTCGAAAACATACTCCGGGGCTACCTCACGATGGTGGCAGGCCTGGCTGGCGATCAGTGGAATGAAGGCGACGTTAGTTGTTCGGTGGTTCGCCGAGTGGCGCTGCCCGATGCTTTCTTCGCCATTGATGGCATGTTCGAAACCCTGCTTACGGTTCTGGATGAGTTTGGTGCGTATCCCGCAGTGATTGATGCCGAACTCGATCGCTATCTTCCGTTCCTTGCTACAACAAAATTGTTGGTAGCAGGCGTCAAAGCAGGCATGGGTCGCGAGCAGGCGCACGAAGTCATCAAAGAACACGCGGTAGCTGCCGCTTTGGCTCAACGGGTCGAAGGCATCGCCAACAATCCTCTGTACGCCAATCTCGGTGACGACGATCGCTACCCACTGGACGCCGATGCCATTGCGGAAGCGGTCGGCCAACCCATCGAACTCGCGGGCTTGGCGTCGCAACAGGTTGCTGCCGTCTGTGCACGGATAGGCGTCCTTGTTGACGCTCGACCTGAGGCCGCCAGCTACACACCAGGCGAAATTGTCTAGCAAATTATCCTGATGTTGGGGTTTCATCGCTGAACCCGCAACACAGAATGTAACCTCAGGCCTGTCGTCACTTTTGGAGCACGCATGGCTTGGGACATTGATCTTCCGTTGATCTACTCGGGCAAGGTGCGCGACATCTTCGATGCTGGCGACGGACGACTGCTTATGGTTACGTCCGACCGATTGTCGGCCTTCGATGTGGTGATGTCGCGGCCGGTGCCCAACAAGGGTCGAGTGCTCACCGCAATGAGCGCGTTTTGGTTCGAACAATTGGCCGACGTGGTCCCCAGTCATCTGATCTCCACCGATGTCGCCGATGTGCCTGCCATCAATGACGCCGATGCCGCCGGTCGCATCATGTTGTGTCACAAAGCCGAGATGTTGCCGATCGAATGCATTGTGCGTGGCTACATCACGGGTTCGGCCTGGAAGGAATACCGGCGATCTGGCACTATGCACGGCACGGTTATGCCTGAAGGCATGCTCGAATCGCAACAACTTCCCGAGCCGGTGTTCACTCCATCGACTAAGGCCGACGAAGGTCACGACATGAATATCTCCTTTGCCGAAGCGGTCAACCTCGTGGGCACCGAAATGGCCACCAAAGCTCGTGACGTTTCGCTTGAGCTGTACACACAAGGGGCCGAACTGGCCGCTGATCGCGGCATCATCATCGCTGACACCAAGTTCGAACTCGGCGTTATTGGTGGAGAGTTAGCCGTTGCCGACGAAGTGCTCACCCCTGACTCCAGCCGGTTCTGGCCCGCCGACCAATGGATTCCAGGAACCACACCCCCATCGTTTGACAAGCAACCGGTGCGCGATTTTCTTGACACCCTCGATTGGGACAAGCAGCCCCCTCCACCCCAACTGCCCGACGATGTAGTGCAGGCCAGCCAGGATCGCTACGAAGCGGCGTACAACACAATCACTGGCCGCAACTTCGGTGACTGGCCCGGAGTTAGCTAGATCGGTGATGTGACAGGAGCCGCATGGTGAATATCCCCTAAAACAGCGTCAGCCAGATAGCGTTCTTGGGTGCCTTTAGTATCCCGTAATGACCTCAGAAACGTAGCGATGATCGCTCACGTTGACCACGGCAAGACCACGCTGGTCGATGCCCTCCTTCAGCAAGCCGGCGGATTTCGCGAAAATCAGGTCGTTGTCGATCGGGTCATGGACTCCATGGACCTCGAACGCGAGAAGGGCATCACGATTCTTGCCAAGAACACGGCCGTGCGTCGAGGCGACATCAAGATCAATATCGTCGATACCCCAGGTCACGCTGACTTCGGTGGCGAAGTTGAGCGGGCTCTCACCATGGTTGACGCCGTTGTGCTGTTGGTCGATGCCTCCGAAGGCCCACTGCCGCAGACGCGTTTCGTACTCCGCAAGGCCATGGAACTCGAACTCAAGATCATTCTGGTAGTGAACAAGATCGATCGTCCCGACGCGCGCATTGCCGAGGTTGTCGACGAGACTTACGAACTCTTTATGGACCTCGACGCCACCGAAGAGCAAATCGAATTTCCCATCGTTTACACGGTTGCCCGCGAAGGAAAAGCGACGCTCGACCCTAACGAACCGGGCGAAAACATGGATGTCTTGTTCGATATCTTGATTTCGGAGGTTCCTGCCCCACTGCACGATCCCGAGCACCCGATGCGAGCGTGGGTCACCAATCTTGACTCATCTCCCTACGTTGGTCGAATTGCGATATGTCGTGTCGAGCACGGAACCATTCGCAAAGGGTCAACAATTGCTTGGTGTAAGGCCGATGGCACGATTGCCAACGCCAAGGTTGGCCAACTTTCCATCACCGAAGGGCTCGAACGCGTCGAGGTCCAAGAAGCTGGCCCGGGCGAAATCATTACTGTTTCCGGTATCGAAGAAGTCACCATCGGTGAAACCCTCGCCGACCTAGCTGACCCTCGCCCATTTCCCGCTATTACCGTCGACGAACCCACGCTCTCGATGACTATCGGTGCGAATTCATCGCCGCTTGCAGGCAAAGAGGGCTCCAAGCTCACCGCTCGCCAGATCAAGGACCGCCTCGATAAGGAACTGGTTGGCAATGTCTCGATCCGGGTGAATGACACCGCACGGCCCGATACCTGGGAAGTTCAGGGTCGTGGCGAGTTGCAGTTGGCCATTCTTATTGAGCAGATGCGTCGCGAAGGATTTGAGCTCACCATCGGCAAGCCGGTGGTACTCACCAAAGAAATCGACGGCAAGATTCACGAGCCCACCGAACGCATCACCATCGATGTACCCGAAGAACACGTCGGTTCGGTTACCCAACTTCTGGGTGAACGCAAGGGCAAAATGGAGAATATGGCCAACCACGGCCACGGCTGGGTGCGCTTGGACTATGTCGTCCCGGCTCGGGCCCTGATTGGTTTCCGTACACATTTCCTTACCGAGACACGCGGAACGGGTATGTTGCACCACATTTTTGAAGGCTGGATTCCGTGGCAAGGCGAGTTGCGAACCCGTCCCAATGGTTCAGTTATGGCCGATCGCAAGGGCGTGGTCACTCCGCATGCCACCTTGCTTCTGCAGGACCGCATGGCGCTCTATATTGGCCCA
Organism: uncultured Acidimicrobiia bacterium; assembly: GCA_964196475.1. GTDB lineage: Bacteria > Actinomycetota > Acidimicrobiia > Acidimicrobiales > JAHEJN01 > CAWKZT01. The sequence continues at coordinate 4,281 of CAXMUI010000228.1, read as the reverse complement.
GGTGCCGAAGTTTACGAGGGCATGATCATCGGCGAGAACGCTCGTTCCGAAGATATGGACGTCAACATCTGTCGCACCAAAGAACTCAACAACATTCGTACCCAGTCTTCCGATGACACCGTGCGTCTAACCCCACCCCGAATTATTTCGCTGGAGTTGGCGCTCGAAACGATTGCTGATGATGAGTGTGTCGAGGTGACGCCCGAAAATGTGCGTCTGCGTAAGGTTGCGCTTAACGCCGGCGAACGGGCCCGAATTCTCAAGAACAAGAAACGCCCACGGGAATAATTGTGGGCTCATTGCGATGGGCACAACTCCGGTGTAGGCCCTAAGCTGATCGCCGTGCGTCGAATATTTTGTGTTGCCCTCGTTCTTGTTGTCGTGGCTTCCGCGTGTACCGGTTCTGATGAGGTCGCGCGTGAAGGTGACATCATTGTGGAATCGGGAGACACCTCGGTATTTGAGATGCGACCCGGTGATTGTCTGTACCCCGGCGAAGAACTTGATGAACAGGTCAAGAACCTCCCCGGCATGCCGTGCCTGGACCCCCACACCCATGAGGTTTTCGCTGTTTGGGAAGCGGGTGACCCTGACGCCTTTTCCGCGGCGGCCGACTTGGACATTGGCACCTACCCCGGCGAAGGAAAGCTCGATGATTGGGCCGAACTTGCCTGCTTAACGTCGTTCCCTACCTATGTGGATGCCAACTACTTTGATTCGGACTTATTCATTACTCACTTGCTTCCCACCCTTGATGGTTGGCAAGACGATGACATGGAAATTATCTGTCTGGCCCGAACCACAGGGTGGCTCATGGCGAGCAGCATTCATTGCTCCAGTGGTTTGCAACAGGATCTGCTGGTGCCGCTTGACACGCCACCGCTCGAGAGTTCGACCTCTGAAGAACGTGCCGCTGCTTACCTTGTTCCCCCGGACGAGGCGTGCGTGGCCACGAGCACCTCAGGGGCCAGTTAAATTCCCAGATCTGAGTCGAGGTACTTGCCGAACTCGTTGGCAGTAATGAGACGTCCCAGTTTTTGATATTCGCGCTTGAGTGAGCCAATGGCATGAGCCATGGATATTTTGCCGGCTGTTTCTGCGGCAAGGAACGCGGCATAGACCGTGACGTTGTGGATAGAGCCACCCGCGATTTTGAAGTTCTCGGCAAGGAAGTCCAGGTCGATGTCATCGGCTAACGGAGCTGAGCTGGGGAATCCGGACTTCCAGATGGCCAGCCGCTCGGCCGGTTCGGGAATTTGGAATTCAATCGAGACATGAATGCGTCGGAGGAATGCAGCATCGATGTTCTTTTGGAAGTTGGTCGTCAAGATGACAATGCCATCGTAGGTTTCGACTCGCTGCAGCAAGTAGCTGACTTCCATATTGGCGTACCTGTCGCGGGCATCTTGTACCTCGCCACGTTTGCCGAACAACGAGTCTGCTTCGTCGAACAGCAACACGCCGCTAGCGGCCGCTGCGGCCTCAAAAATCTCTTCGAGGTTCTTTTCGGTTTCGCCGATGTACTTGCTGACTACAGCCGAAAGGTCGAGTTTGAATAAGTCCAGCCCAAGGTCACCCGCCACAATTTCGGCGGCCAACGTTTTACCGGTACCCGATGGGCCATGGAACAGACCAATGATGCCGGTTGATTTGTCGGAACGAAATCCCCAGTCTTCGTAGACGGTGCCGCGGTGCCGGTAGCGGGAAACAATTTCTTCAAGCTGAACGAGTCGTTCAGGTGGGATAACGATGTCGTCCCAACCGCGCTGGGGTCGAACCCGTCGGGTGAGTTGGTCGATTTTGCCACTGGCCAAGCGACGCACCGCTGTATCCACCTCACCGCCGGTGGGTTTGAAAGCGACTTTGACGAGTTCTAGCTGTGTGGCGGTGAGGGCATGGACGTGAGGTTCGTCGCCTAATGCCTCGGCCCATTCCTCGGCGGTCGCCAAATTGTCATCGGCGGTCACCTCTATCCAGGGCCGGCGAGGGAGGTCACGGACGGCCTGTTCGAGACGGCTCGACACTGACCAAGGGAGATGTTCGGCCCGCTCAATCCATCGGCGAGCGTCGGCGGCAATTTCGTCGTCGGCTTCGACGATGATGCCAACCCCGCGAATTGTTGCCTCACGGACCACGGCACTCCATTCTGGCTCACTGGTTGGACTTGGGGTTACCAAAAATCGGGTCCCGGCGGTAGCTCTAGTGGCAGCTTCGATCCGGCGTTGCCGATCTTCGCCAACTACGAGCGTGAGGGGTGCTCCGTCGACAGGAACATCGAACGACGTGAGTGTTGCAGCACTGGGGAGATCGGGGTCGCTGGCCATGTCACCTTGCAGGGCCCAGATTACGGTGCCATTAACGGAGATTTCGCGTGAGCTCCATGGTCCGGTCGGTTCAACAACGACGAGAGCCGAACGAACCAGTGGTGACTCTGGACCAACGCACAGGGAGCCTGGGTGATCGGCGGGGAACAAAGTATCGAGGGCGCCGAGGGTGAGACGGCGACGGTTGACGTCGCGTTGGATATAGCTGGCGATGCCCTGCAAGGTGGCATCGATCTCGATGGCACAGAGGACGGCAAGGACCTCGGCTGATGCAGTATCGAGACTGCCGTTACCGACCAAGATAGAAAAGGCGTACGGGAGTGTCAGCGTGTCGGCGAGTTGCTCGGATGCGTTTTGGAGCATCGGGGCGAAGTCGGCGCGGAGCGTTTGCAACTTTTCTGTGGTCTCGGGTGAGGCGTTCGTGATTTCGAGCAACATTTGGTCGAGTTGCTCATCACCAATCCGCAGTCCGGCGAGACCATCGGGTGGGACGCCAGACGCTAACCGGACAAGCAATGCTTGTTGTTGAAGGACGAGATCAGCGAACGCTCGAAACGTCTGTGCCCCGTCGCGGCTGGACGACTTTTCGATGGTTGGTGGTATCGGCTTGTCTGGAGACGCATGTCGTGCCATCATCCCAGTGAAGCACGCAATGCCGGTTGGGATACACCCACGGTGAAATCTTGTGCAGGAGTTGGATCAATGGGACAAATGGTGGCGAGCGGGGCAATGATGATGTGCACCATGGGAGTTGCTCCGTCAACGCTCAATGTGTTGCCCGCTAACAAGGTCATGGCGGGTGCACCGGCCGCCAATATCATGGACTACAAACCCATGGTGAACATTGCGCCGTTTGGCATGTGTACAACTCCGAGCAATCCGACCGTTGCGGCGGCTACGGCTGCAGCTCTGGGGGTGCTGACGCCGATGCCGTGCATTCCCAACGTTGTCGCCCCATGGATGCCGGGTGTCTCTGCGGTGATGTTAGCTGGCATGCCAGCGCTCGATAATTCGTGCAAATGCATGTGCATTTGGGGTGGGCAGATCTCGATTTCTCAGCCAGGAACCACCACGCAAAACGTCTAGATTGAGTAGGTGTGCACATCAGTGTGCACATGTTTGATTAGTAAGCTAAGGTCACATCGGGTCACTGTCCTTCGGTGCATATGACCCATTTTCGTAATCAACATTTCCTTGGGAGTACGTGGTGCCGTCATATCTGAGTCCTGGTGTTTATGTAGAAGAGGTGCCATCTGGTTCCGCTTCGTTGTCGGCAGGAGCAACAGCCATTCCTGCCTTTGTCGGTTTCACCGCCAAAGCCCCATCCGACGATGCGAATGATCCCGATGGCACCAAGCCACGTCTCATCGCCAACTGGACCGCATTTGTCGACACCTTCGGTGGTTTCGCCGAAGGAATTATGTTGCCCTTGTCGGTATACGGCTGGTTCAACAACGGCGGCGGCGTTTGCTATGTGTCCCGCATCCCTAACAGCACACCTTCCGCCGATTCGGGCACATTGGCCCTTTCTGCGGCCGACCGTGCTATCGGCGAGCCCATCGAAATTTCCACCGTCGAGGCCAACGCCAAGATTTCGGTCGACATCATGCCCGAGGCTGGCGACAGCGACGATGACGATGCCGCTCCAACATTCACCCTTAACGTCACCGAAGGTGGCGAAGACGTCGAGACCTTTACCGGCCTGACCATTACCCCGGGCGATACCAACGTAGAGTCTGTGGTCAACGCCGAGTCGACCAAGATTCGTGTTGCCACCAAGGTCGATCTCAGTGATGTCGACGTTGCCCTTGCCTCATTGCAGGCCGGCAGCTACGCCATCGAGCCCGCCACTCCCGACCCAATTGCGGTCAAGGGTAAGGCATTCACTGGTTCCGAAGTCGACCGCACTGGTATCAACGGCCTCGTCATCGCCGACGACGTCACCATGGTCATGGTT
>CAXMUI010000227.1:0-2637 GCA_964196475.1 uncultured Acidimicrobiia bacterium | reverse complement strand
CGCGCTGATCGCCGATAGTGGACCACGTTTCGGTGGACAGGTTCTTGCCACATGCGGATCCCGCCCCATGAGCCGGGTAGACCCGTGTGGAATCAGGCAATGTAAGAATCTCGTTATGCAAACTGTCGTACAACTGATCGGCCAGTTCTTCTTTGGTAATGCCCAACGAACCCAATAAGTCCGGTCGGCCCACATCGCCAATGAACAAGGTGTCGCCGGTCAGTACGCCATAAGGAGCGGCGTCGTCGGCGTGCTCCCAAACAACAATGCTCATCGACTCAGGCGTGTGCCCAGGTGTATGTCGAAACTCAAGGAGTACATCGCCCAACGAATGCTGCTCGCCGTGCTGGACCGCCCGAGATGCAAATTCGGTGGTGGCCACCGACGAGAAGACAATTTCGGCTCCAGTCGCCTTGGCAAGCTCAAGATGACCAGACAAGAAATCGGCGTGGAAATGGGTTTCAATGACCAATTCGATCGTGAAACCGGCGGCTTCGGCATCGGCCACATACTCACCGACATCACGACGCGGATCTACCACCACGGCGCGACCAGTGGTCTCGTCACCGATGAGATAGGAAGCTTGGGACAAGCAATCGAGGTAGTACTGAGTGAGCTTCATGAAACCCCTTCGAGAGTTTTTTCGGCGGTACGGGAGTTCTGTTGATGGGTAATAAGCGAGGCAATGGCGGTAGCGACAATGCCATATTCAATGCCCACGGCAACGGTGACGAGGCCAACAACCAACATCACTATGCGTGATGGTCGATGCTGGGCGTATTCGCGAATCTTAGCTATGTCTATCATTCCGAGGACCGCCACGATGATAATTGCCGCCAACGCCGCGGTTGGGAGAACCTCAAACGCCGGCGTCAGCAACAGCAACGTGAGCACGATCATGCCCACGGCGACAAGGGACGCGACGGCTGACTTTGCTCCGGCCCGAGCATTAACTGCGGTGCGAGAGAAACTGGCGCTCACCGGCATGCCGCCGAAGAACCCCGACGCAACATTGGCCAGTCCTAGCGCTCGAAGTTCGCGGCTTGGGCTTACCGGTTTGTCCTGTACAAACATCTGAGCGATCGCAATGGATTGCACATAGCCGACCAACATGATTGCCACGGCGGCCGGGAGCAATGTGAGGGCCAGCGATCCGTCCATTGTGGGAGAACTAAATGAGGGCAACGAGTCAGGGATACTTCCCACCGTGCCCACGCCATGATCTCCCAGATCGAACACGGCCGACGCAATAACGGCGAGAACGACAACGACCAAAGACCCAGGAAGTCTCGGCAGGTACGTCTTCAGAAGACGTAGGACCCCAACACTGACAAGAGCGACGACGAGCGTTAGTCCGTGAACAGCATCAAGACTTTCGATGGCGACTTTTAACGTGTTCTGGAGTTGGCGGTGACGCGAAATGTCTAGTCCGAGGAAGTGCTTAATTTGACTGGCCGCAATCAACATCACGGCTCCGGTGGTGAAACCAATGAGCGCCTGGGGTGTGATCAAGCTGACAACGCGGCCGAGTCGAGCGCCATACAAAACCAGGTACACGACACCGACCAGGATGGCCAGCAGCGCCGCAACTTCGAGATATTCGGCCGTGCCTTCGTCGGCTTGGGAGGTAACTGCTGCCGCCGTCATCACGGCAACCATGGCCGCGGGCCCAATAGAGAGGACACGAGATGTGCCCGACAGTGCGTAAACGGCCACTGGGACCGTGGCGGCGTAGAGACCGACCTCGGGAGGTAGGCCAGCAAGGAGGGCGTAGGCCATGGCCTGGGGGATACACAGTGAGGCAACAGTTAATCCGGCGACGACATCAGGCCAGTAGCGCTCCACAACGGGACGTGTTGTAGTTGTACTCTTCCGACCAGGCATGCATCCAAATGTACGGACAAATGATCGCGATTGCAAGTCCGCCGTGTTTTGCGCCTAACGAGGAGCCAGTTTTAGCTCTGAAGTAGCGCCCATAGACCAGTCGGCAACGAAGCGATAACGATCTCCTCGAATAATGGTTACCCGCCACTCGATGGGTGTGTCGTCACGAAATCCGAGACGCTCCAACCGGAACGCAGCATCGCGGTTTCCCAACGCCAGGTGCTGCCGGTCGCCGGCGGTCGGAATGATGGGCATCAGTCGTTCCCAGCCGCGATTTGGTCGACTCCCGGTGCTTGCCTCAATTTCGATGTACAACGCCGTATGAGAGAAATCACGGTCCAGTAGCGGTTCGCCCACATCAAGGGGGAGCCAAGTGCGGTCCACGGCGAGCGGTTCGCCTCCGGCCAGACGGATACGTTCGAGATATACGAGGTCGGTCTCACCATCGAGGCCCAAATGATCGGCCGCAACGGAATCCTTCACAACATCAAGAGCCAACACTTCGCTGGTTTGTTCTACCCCAGAGGACTCGATTGACTGAAACAGGCTGTACAACGTGCCTAATGTTTGTTCGAACTCGGTGCGGTTGACCACGGTTCCGCGACCCCGCTTGCGACGAAGCAACCCGGTTTTGTTCAACTGGCCAATAGCTTCGCGGACCGTATGGCGACTAACGCCGTACTCCTCAACGAGTTGATGGTCGGTAGGAAACCGATCATCGAACTCGCCATCTTCGAGGCGCATGCGTAGATC
>CAXMUI010000226.1:0-14418 GCA_964196475.1 uncultured Acidimicrobiia bacterium | reverse complement strand
CAAGTCCTCGAAGTCGGACTCATTCCAAACCAACCCTCCGGCTTCTTCGAGTAAGTGTTCGAAGATGGCATCCGCGGCATCGTTGATCCAGGCCAGTTTGGTTTCATGCGGGCTCGATGCCAAGGCAAGCGTGGACTGATTATCGAAGAGGTCGACCAGAAGGCGGGCCGACCCACCAATGTTGAGCCGCAACAAGCGACTCGTGCCCTGCCACATGGTTGCGTACTGCTGGTCGGCGTTGGGCAACAGTTGAACCCCAACGGTGTCTCCTTCGTCAACGACCGCGGGATAGGCGTCGACATTGAGACCGGCCGCCGTGGTCTGGACAGAGCGAGGCAAATCACCAAAAGTCCAACGTTTCTGGCCGGTGCGGACGAGTTCATGATCTGACGATGACAGCACCTCGCGGACTTCGCCAGTCAGTTGGGCCCGAACTGTGTCGAGGTCTCGGTTCTGAGCCAGAAGGTCACCGTTGTCATTGATCACCCGGTAAATCGGACGAAGGTGACCGGGTACACGGTCCATAACGAGCGCATCATCGGGCAGTGCCTGTCCAAAGATCTTGCGCAGTTCAGTTCGCAGCACGTCGATGAGGTCGCCGTCGGCTTCCTGAAGCGCCGGCATAAGTCGCGCCACGGTGTCCGGAATCGGGATGAACGCTTTGCGAGTTTGTTTGGGCATAGAACGCAGCAGAGCAGTCACCAGTTCTTCTCGCAGGCCGGGCACGTTCCACTCGAAAGAAGATGCGTCAATGGTGTGAAGCATCGACGCTGGAATGGTGACGCTTACACCGTCGTTAACTGATTCGGTATCGAACTCGTAATCGAGTTCAAGTTCCACGTCGCCGGAGGACCACACCTTTGGAAACGATGCATCGTCTGTTTCGACTTTGTCGACATCAAAAATGTTGTCAATGTGGAGATCGAGAAAGCGCGGGTCTTTCTTGCGCTTGTGGTTCCACCATTTGTCAAAGTCGGCGCCCGAGGCCACCTTCTCCCCTAGGCGGCCGTCGTAGAAATCGAACAGGTCTTCGTACTCAACGACCACATCCGTCCGGTGTCGGGCGCCCAGTTGACGCACTTCGTCGAGTACGCCTTCGTTTTGCGCGAAGAACGCATGGTGGGTTTCCCATTCACGTTCGATGAGCGCGTGGTGGATGAACATTTCGCGGGCACCCTCAGGATCGACCCGGCGATAGTGCACCCGACGCCCAGCCACCAACGGAACGCCATAAAGAAAAACTCGCTCGATGGACATGGGCGAGCCCATTTCAATGACCCACTCGGGTTCGTCGTAGGTGTGCTTGATGACGTGAGCACCCGCTCGCTCGGCCCATTCGGGTTGGATGCGAGCCGCGCTGTGAGCCCACATCCGATTGGTTTCGATCAGTTCTCCGGCCATGACCCAGTTGGGTGGCTTCTTGGCAAGCGAGGATCCGCGACCGAGAATAAACCGTGCATTGCGCCCGCCGGTGTACTCCGCTCCCATGGTGTCTTTCAACCCAATGTGAGACAACAACCCCGTGAGCAGGGCCTCGTGAACAACATCGGGTTGAGCGGGTACCTTGTTGATGACCCAGCGTTGCGATTTTGCGCTCCGTTCCAACTGTCGCACAATGTCCCACCACTCTCGGATGCGGTTGTAATTGAGGAACTCTTTCTTGCACATACGGCGCAGACTGCTGCCGGACCTCGCTTTGCGTTCGGTCTCGATGTGTTCCCATAGCCGCAGCCAGGCCAAGAAATCCGAGCTGGGATCGGCGAATCGGGAGTGAAACTGGGCCGATTCTTGTTGTTTCTCTTTCGGCCGCTCGCGGGGGTCTTGTACCGACATCGCCGCGGTGATGGTGATGACCTCCCGGAGGCAATTGGTCTCCGCCCCAGCAATAACCATGCGACCGAACCGTGGATCGATTGGCATGCGCGCTAGTTGACGACCGATCGGCGTAAGCCATTTCCGGGTGCCTTCTTCGTCGGGTCGAACGGCATCAAGTTCTTCCAGCAAACCGATGCCATCACGGATGTTGCGCAACTCGGGCGGATCAACGAAGGGGAAGGTTTCGATGTCACCGAGACCGAGCGAAGCCATTTGCAAAATGACCGAAGCCAGGTTGGTACGAGTAATTTCGGGTTCGGTGAATTCGGGCCGCTCTGCGAAGTTCTCTTCGGAGTACAGGCGAATGGCAATGCCCGGAGCAACACGTCCACAGCGACCGGATCGTTGGTTGGCGCTTGCCTGAGATACATCTTCGATGGGGAGTCGTTGCACCTTGGTGCGCTTGCTGTAGCGACTTATTCGGGCGGTGCCGGAATCCACAACGTAACGAATTCCTGGCACGGTCAGGGAAGTTTCGGCCACATTCGTGGCCACCACAATGCGGCGGGCGTCACGCCGAGATCGGTCGAAGACCCGGTGCTGTTCGGCCGCGGACAGCCGACCAAATAGTGGAACGACCTCGGTATTGCGAAGGTTGGCCTCGGTTAGTGCCTCAGTGGCTTCACGGATCTCGCGCTCGCCACTGCAGAACACGAGAACATCACCTGAACCTTCGTACTCCAGTTCCTCCACTGCATCGACGATGGCGTCGGCTTGCCCGATGGGATTTCCGGTGGTTGCGTCTTCCAGGGGCTGATAGCGAACGTCAACCGGATAGGTCCGTCCGGAAACCTCCACGATGGGAGCATTGTTGAAGTGCTCAGAGAAGCGAGCGGTATCGATAGTGGCCGAGGTAATGATGACCTTGAGTTCAGGACGTTTCGGCAGAAGTCGCCGTAGATAGCCAAGGAGGAAGTCGATGTTGAGACTGCGCTCGTGCGCTTCATCCACAATGATCACGCTGTACGCCGACAGGTCGCGATCATTTTGCATTTCGGCCAACAACATGCCGTCGGTCATGACCTTGATGGCCGTACGATTGGACACCTTGTCGGTGAAGCGAACCTTGTAGCCCACGATGCCACCGACCTCGTCGCCTAGTTCTTCTGCTACTCGCTCGGCTATCGATCGGGCCGCTATGCGACGGGGTTGGGTGTGCCCGATCCAGCCGCTCTCGTGCAACCCAAGTTCGATGCACATCTTGGGCAGTTGAGTGCTCTTGCCCGATCCCGTTTCGCCGGCCACAACAACAACTTGATTGTCGCGAATGATCTTCAGTAGTTCTTCGCGTCGCTCAGTAATCGGTAGTTCGGGGTACGTAATCTTCGTCGGTGAGGAGGCAGCACCGTCGGAGTCCATCTCAGCAGTGTGCAACCAGAACACCGAGGCTTACAACCAGCCGCCGACGGGCGTTAGCTCACCCGGGCCCAAACTCCATTTTCATGCATGGTGCGACGGAACACGATTTGCCAGAGTTGGGTGTTACGAATGCGAAATCCGGCCATCGACGCCATCAGGTAGTAGTGCCACATGCGCTTGAATGTCTCGTCATAGGCGGGTAGGTCGGCCCACGCACTATCGATGTTGGTGGCCCATGCTTGCAGAGTCGTGTCGTAGTCGGACCCGAGGTTATGGACATCTTCAATGGTGAATCCGGGTTCCGCTGCTGCGGCCATTTGGCCCAACGATGGCAGCCGTCCGCCGGGGAAAATGTATCGATCTATCCACGCATCGAAGTCGTTATTGGACGAGTTAGATCCAATGGTGTGATGCAACATGGCACCATCTGGCGCTAAGAGGCGATCGCATTGCGCAAAGAACGTCTTGTAGTGCTTGGGGCCAACGTGCTCGAACATCCCAATCGACACAATCCGGTCGAATACCCCCCGCACGCTGCGGTAATCGTCCTGTTCTATGGTGACGGAAAGGCCAGCAGTACGTTGGCGAGCAAGCTTGACCTGCTCAATTGCCGGCGAAATTCCCGTAACAATTACGCCATATTCTTCGGCCGCAAATTTGGCGAAACCGCCCCAGCCACAACCAATGTCGAGAACGGTCATACCTTCTTCGAACTGCAATTTGCGACAAACCAGATCCAGCTTTGCTCGCTGAGCTTCTGCCAGCGAAGTCGCATCGGCCCAATAGCCACAGCTATAGATCATGCGGTCATCGAGCATTCGCTCGTACAGGTCGTTACCAATATCGTAATGAGCCGACGCATTCTCCGCCGCGGCTTTTTTACTTTGCCGATTGGTGAATCGAGACCTAACAATGATTTTGAGCAGTTCGGGCCCTAGTCGGATTTCGTCCTTAAGGTCAGCGAGCATGACCTTCGCCAGAAACTGGTCGAGGGCCGGCGTATCCCACCAACCCTCCATGTATGACTCCCCGAGGCCTAGCTCACGGTCACGAATAACGCGGCCCCAGACTCGGTCGTCATGGACCTGAATGTCCCATGGATTGGGTCCACCCACCGTCACACCTGCCGCAGCAAGAAGGCGCCTAGCAACTACCTCAGATCCAGCCATCACTAATTCTGACATGCTTGCAGGTCGAGGTGCCATTCCATTTGCCAGCTTTACGCGGCACGACACCAGCGGAGCGGTATTTGCTACCGTTCGACTTTACGCATCGAAGCCGACATAGCTGGCAATTTCGTCGTTGGTGTAGCGGCGCGAAACCACATCGTTGGCGACGAACTCCACGTCAGGCCAGCCCATTGCGACACACGTCATGATGACTTCGTCTTCGGGGATGTTGGCATGTTCACGTACCACCGAGGATTGCATGATGCCTTGCCCGTTGATGACACAACCTAGACCTTTGGAGGTTGCGGCAAGGACAAGCCCATACGTCGCGGCGCCACAGTCAAAGTGGGCAACGGTGTCATCGGCGAGGTCTTTGTCGATGGTAATAACAACCGAAACTGGTGCATCAAATTGCCGGAATCCACGCATAACCCAATCGGTTCGACGGGATTTGTCGTCACGTTCAATTCCCATTGCTTCGAACAACTGAACGGCGATCTCAACTTGGCGCTCACGGTGAGGTCCTTGGTAGCCATGATCAGCGGTCTTGATCTCGCGATTAATAGCCGCTCCAGCCATCATGCGCTCGGTGTTGCCCTCGCGGATCAACTCCAGCGGGGCGCCGGTAATGACATGAAAGTTCCAAGGTTGGGTGTTCATCGACGACGGCGCTCGTTTAGCTAATTCGATGACCTCGACCAGGAGGTCCTTGGTCACTGGTTCGTTCGTGTAGCCACGGATACTTCGACGCGACCCAATCAGTGCTTCAAGTTCCATTGCGTGCCTCCCAGCTTTTTTTGACCATTCTTAGCAGGCTCGGATACACGATGAAACGCCGGAAGGGCGCGATGGATTTCATGTACCAAACGCTACGACGCTGGCGGTGGTTTACGTAGATACCCATTTGCCCGTGGTAGCGACCGTCACCGTCGTCCACCCATCCGAGATGCAAGATGGCATGTAGCAAGTTGTTGGAGATTTCGAACGCTGCCTCAGTTTCGGTTTGAAAGACGGGGAGAAACCCGCCCTTGTCCATTCCGTCAATCGATGCCGCTTCTACATCAACCGGTAGCCGATCTCTCATCGACACTTCGGTGCATCCGGGGATCGGCAGTGTGTTCATATTTTCGTCCCAACCAAAACGCTGGCCGAGCGAGTTTCGAACTTGAAACAAGAACCGAGACGCCTTCGAGTTCTTGTCGGCGTCGGTCACACGATCTGCGTCGAAGACCGCACACAGATCGCCAAATTCGGTCTTGTCGCCGTCAGCTGGTAAACGCCATGCGTCGATCAGTTCGAAGTCGTTGGCCATCTCATTGATGCGCCACGGCAGGTTTGAATGCTGGGAGGGAGGAATTTTGCCATCCATACTCATAGGTATGCACGGTAATGTCGACCGGCGCCCAATCGGCTACGCGTTGCAAGTGAGTGGTACCGGGTTGAAAACGTCAGATGTTTTGCCGCTATGGACATGATCCACGTAGCCTTTCGAAATGCCTAGCATCAAAGTCAGCACAGGAATGACCCTCGAATATGACATTCGTGGCGAAGGAGAGCCCGTCCTTTTCGTGATGGGTCTTGGTGGTCAACTGATTGATTTCCGTAATGATTTCGTCGACATTTGGGTTGAGGCGGGCTACCAGGTTATCCGCTTCGATAATCGTGACATCGGACTGTCGAGCCAGACCGACTGGGTACCGCCCAGCCGACAGAAGGCCATTGTTTCCGGCATTGCTCGGCGCCAGCTGAAGGGAGTGGGTTACACCATCGACGACATGGCCGCAGACGGCGCGGCACTGCTGGATGCGCTCAACATTGACTCAGCGCACGTATTGGGCCTATCCATGGGGGGCATGATCGTGCAGGCCATGGCCATCAACCATCCGGCCAAGATTCGGAGCCTGTGTTCAGTCATGTCCAACACGGGAGACCGTAAAAATGGCGGCATTTCGTTGCATCTGATTCGCCAAGCAGCACGGCGCCCGGTGCCTACGCTCGAAACAGCCGTCGAAGAGACCGTCTCCATTCATCGTGCGATTTCCGGTGAACATTTCAATGAAGATGATGCGCTCGCGCGGGCCACTGCAGCTGTAGAACGCAGCTTTAGGCCCGAGGGTATTGCCCGCCAAACAGCAGCCATTGGTGGTAGCCCCGACCGCACCGCCGGGCTGGCAACAGTAACCGCTCCGACCCTCGTCATCCACGGTCTTCAGGACCCTCTGGTACTTCCCAGCGGTGGCATCGCCACGGCGAAGGCTGTGCCCAACTCACGTTTGTTGATGTTCCCCGACATGGGTCATGATTTCTGCCGTCCCCGCTGGGGCGAAATCAGCGAAGCAGTGATCGCTAACTTCCAGCGGGCCTGAGTCCAGCGCGAGCGTAATCGACCGACTCAGAACCGCTACATGCGAGAGTCAAGGATGGCAGAATCTAACCCGCCATGCCCGAACCACTTAAGAACCACATCAACGCTGAACTCGTACATCTGCTTGCCGAGCGAATGGCAGCCGAAGCTCCCAACAGTTTTGATGCCTCGGCCTTTGTGAAGACCATCAAGTTCACGCTGGCCGACCTCGAGCTAAAGGACCGGATCAATCTGGTGGCCGACACCATCCGCGGCACACTGGACCTTGACTACCCGTCGGCGTTGACCGTGGTTGTCAACGTCTCCAGGGGCGAAGTCGGCGATTGGGCCGCTTGGCCACTGTGCTCCTTCGTAGAACGACATGGCCTTGATCACCCGAATGAGTCGCTGGCAGCGATGGAACATCTGACCCAAGCGTGGTCGTGCGAGTTTGCAGTCCGCCCATTTTTGGAACACCACTTAGAGCTCACTCGGACGTTTCTTCGTACTTGGGCAACCAGTCCCAACGAGCACGTCCGGCGCTTACCATCGGAAGGAACACGTCCACTGTTGCCTTGGGGCCCGAAGGTCAGGATGCTTATTAATGACCCGACCATTGGACTCGAGTTGCTCACCATGTTGCGCAACGACAGCTCCGAGACCGTTCGCCGATCAGTTGCCAACCATCTCAACGACCTAGCCAAGGCCAACCCCGACCTCGTAGTCGAGACGCTCACCCGCTGGACAAATGACGAGCATCCAGTCGAACCAAAGCTGGTGCGTCATGCGCTGAGAACATTGGTTAAGAACGGCCACACCGGCGCTCTGGCCTTGCTTGGGTTTACCACTGATCCGCAGCTGACCATTGACAACTTCAGTTGTTCACCGACAGTCCTACCACTGGGTGCGGCAATCCAACTCAACGCCTCATTCACCTCAACCAGCGAAGCAGACCAACTACTGGTCGTAGATTTCGTCATCCATCATCAGACTGCGCGAGGATCGACGTCGCCGAAGGTCTTTAAGTGGACGACGGTTGCGCTCGGCCAAAAGAGCACGGTAACCCTCACCAAAAAGCGCCCAATCAAAAACGTGTCAACCCGCACCTATTTCCCGGGCCCTCACAAGGTAGACCTACAGATCGCCGGCCAGATTGTGGCGAGCGCGACATTTGAGCTCGAGACCTGATTATTGGATTCTTACAGCCTTGGCGCACGCACTAGTCAATCCCGATGCCGTCGAGGAACGCCGCCATTCGTCGCTGAACCGCTGGGAGAGTCTCCGTCTCAAACCATGGATTCTTGGTTAGCCAATGTTGATTCCTCGGCGATGGGTGTGGGAGCACAACCTGCTTCGGGAGGTATGTGGCCCAGTTCGCGACGGTTTCCGTGAGCGATTCTTTCCGATCACTGATGTAGCGCTGTTGCGCGTACATGCCAATAATAATCTCGAGTCGATCATTGGGCAGGTGTTGGAGCAGGCGCTCATGCCAAAGTGGTGCGCACTCGGGCCGAGGCGGGTTGTCGCCTGAACGTGCGGAGCCGGGATAGCAAAAGCCCATCGGCACGAGAGCAACAAGGTTCGGATCGTAGAACTGGGATTCACTGAGGTTGAGCCAACGTCGAAGCGTTCGGCCACTCGGGTCGTCCCATGGTGTTCCCGACTCGTGGACACGGCGGCCGGGCGCTTGTCCAATGATCACGATGCGAGCCCGGGTACCTGCTTGGACTATCGGACGCGGTTCGTGTTCGAGGGATTCGGCGCAGGTTGTACACGCTCTGATTTCTGTGAGCAGGTGGGTAAGCGACGATTTTGTCATGTACTCAACGGGGGTGAACATCGACGCGGTGAAGGTCGTCGCCGACCTCTACTTTGCCCTCGAAGTCCGTTGCGGCGAGGGCGCGCCAATCGTCCGGTGTGCCGCTCGTTGGCATAGCGGGGACGTAGTGGGTGAGGATCAGCGTGTCTACTCCCCCACGTTTAGCGGTGCCTCCGGCTTCTTCGGGCGACGAGTGGTAGTCGAGCGTGTCCAGCAGTCGTTGCATGGGCACGGCGGCGATAATGTCCTTACGAATCACGGTGTGCACAAGCGCATTTGCGCCAATACATAACCTGTCGAGCCCGTCACATGGCACCGTGTCGCCCGCTGTGACGACCGAAGCACCATCATCATCGAATCGATAGCCAACACTTGGCTCGACCGGCTTGTGATCGGTTTGACCACAAACAATTTCGACCGCACCCGGCAACGACACTGCGCCCTCGCTTACTTCGATAACCGTCACCGGGGGGCGGTAGTCGAGGTCTTCGTGATGAGCGATGCGATACCCAATGTCGGGTTCGAGCGAGGCAAGAATATGGTCGATGACCTGTTGCGTTCCAACCGGGCCGACGATGATAAGCGGCATCTCGGTGAACGTCATCACCCACCGACTAGTAATCACGTCATTGAGATCGGTGATGTGATCGCTGTGCAGATGGGTCAGCAGGACTGCCGTTAAGTTTGGAGCGCCCAGGCCGAGAGCCGCCAGGCGCATTAACACGCCACGGCCAGCGTCCACCAAATAATGCTCAGCATCGGGCCCGTCGCCATTGGAGATCAGCGTGGCTGGCCCGGCGCGGTCAGGACTTGGGATGGGACTGCCCGTGCCGAGGAGATGCACAGTGAGCGTCACGGATTCAACCCGTCGGGGTGATCGAGGGTCTTGAGGTGTGCCATGACCACACAGTAGCAATGCCCGCACTACGAGGAATCCTGGTTCCGTCAACCTGATGCGAAACCCAAAAAATTAATTATCCAGGGCTGCAGTCGCAGAATCGAACTAAGTTCCAATATCACAACAGAAAAGGGAAAACCATGAGTATCACCGACACCCCCGTAGAAAACGGCGTAAACACCGAGGCGCTGCTCGGAGCCCGAGCGCATTTGAGTGAGGCGCCTGATTTGGCTCAGTTCACCTGGCGAGCCACCTGCAACTGGGAAAACGGCACCCACACCACGACCAAAATTGAGAGTTTCGACGGCCTTGGCACACAACACACCCACAAGACCTCCGACACCTACAGCGCCGATCACCCCGAGTGCTTCGCTTCCGAAGATCTGGGAATTACCCCAACTGAATACCTCCTGATCGGTCTCGCCAGTTGCTTAACAGCAGGCATCGCCTCTGTTTCGCAGCATCGTGACATCCAGCTCAATTCGGTCACATCCACGGTCGAGGGCAAGATGAATGTTCTTGGTGTACTGGGCGGCGATCCCGATGTTCGCAACGGTTTTACTGACATCACCGTGAACTTCAACATCGACGCCGATGCGTCAGACGACGACATCGCCGCAGTCGTGGCCCAGTCCCAAAAGCGGTCAGCCGTCTACGACGCTCTAACGAACCCCACGGCGATCACCGTTAACGTCGGGTAGCGCTCTAGCTCCACATCACCGACGACAAGCTAAAGGAACTATCTGTGCAGACCACCGCGGTCATTATCGGGGCCGGTCATGCCGGCCTAGCTATGAGCAGTCGTCTAACCGAGTTATCCATTGACCATGTGGTCCTGGAGCGAGGTCAAGTCGCGAACTCATGGCGCACCGAACGGTGGGATTCACTACGGCTGTTGACACCCAACTGGCAATCCCAACTGCCCGGTCACAGCTACAGCGGCGATGATCCGGACGGTTTCATGACCATGCCGGACATCATTGGGTTCATTGACCGCTATGCCGAAGTGATTGCCGCGCCCGTGCGCGACAACACAACGGTGACCGATCTGCGGGCGATCAACGGCGACCCTACGGGTGGCTACGAGGTGCATACCAACCACGGAATATGGACCTGCCAATCAGTGGTGATTGCCGCAGGGCCCGCCAACATTGCCAATGTGCCTGCCATCGCTACGCAGATTCCAGAGACGGTCCGGACCTTCAATCCAATGACGTACCGCAATCCTTCTCAACTTCGCGAGGGCGGGGTGCTAGTAGTCGGCGGGTCAGCCACCGGAGCTCAATTGGCGCAAGAGATTCAGGATCATGGGCATCAGGTCACGTTGTCCCTCGGCGAACACGTGCGCATGCCCCGGATCTATCGGGGACGGGACATATTTTGGTGGATGGATCGGTCCGGGATACTCGATGAACGTTATGACGAGATCGATGACCTAACTCGGGGCCGCAACATTCCCTCGCCGCAACTCATTGGTACACCGGATCGACGAACCATCGATCTCAACACTTTGCGCGAGGCGGGCATAGCGGTCGTGGGGCGTCTGGGCTCGGTCACTGACGGCACGGCTTGGTTCTCGGGTGGTTTGCGAAACACCTGTAACCTCGCCGATCTAAAACTCAAGCGGTTGCTCAATGGGTTCGATGAATGGGCGGACGAGACAGGGTGCTCCGACGTTGATCGCCCGGAAAGGTTTGCGCCGACGGTTCGAGACGAGCACCCCGTGACCAGCATCAACCTCGCCGAGGCCGGTATCACCAACGTATTGTGGGCAACGGGATATCGGCCCGACTATTCGTGGCTGAATGTCGATGTGTTAGACCGCCGGGGCAAGATCCGTCACGACGGCGGTGTGATTGATAATGCACCGGGCCTCTACCTCGTCGGGGGCAGTTTGTTGCGGCGTCGACGTTCGAGTTTCCTCAACGGCGCGGCCCAGGACAGCGCCGATCTCAGCACGCATCTACACCGCCACCTGGGTGGCAGTGTCAGCAAGGTCTAGCTGTCAACACGGTGTAGCCGTTTAGCGAGTCCCCGTGAGCGGACTGGCTTCGGGCACTTGCCAATCGGCGGGCATCTTGGCGAAGTCAAAGAAGGGTTCGTCGTCGCCGGCTTCGACGGCAGCAGCGACCTGGTCGTAGAAGCCTTTGCCGGTCTCTTCGGCGAACGTGATACTGACGTCTTCAGCGCTTTGCGCATTGGGTCGCTCCACGTACTCGGGGAAGGCGGTCTCGTCTGCGCCACCGTGCGTGTAACCGCGCGCGAACATTTGCTTGAGCATGCCGAAGCCGTCGTTGCGGACGAGGACGTCACCTCGCGCCGACCCACCGCTCGCGCGCATGTGCTTAATAAAGGCGTCCAAGTCGTAGGTGTCGAACGCGACGTGTTGGATGCCATGGTCACCGTGACGATCGACGAATGCGGTCACTTGGCTTTTCTTGGCCCGGTCAATTCCTTCGATAAGGGCGACGCCGAACTCGCCGTAGTCGATGCACCAGATCTTCATGCTGTCGTCGGCATCGTCGGGGCGGACATCATCGATGCGATTGATGAGGCGACCGCCTTCGACCTCGATGTGAAACCACGCCCACTTCTCAATAGTGCCAGCGGCGCAGGCATAGGTGATGTGATCGACGCGTTTGAGATGCGACATTTGGCGTACTCCAGGTGAATTGTAGTTTCGGTACTTTGGTCGTATAGGGAATCTCAGTCAAGTAGCATGGTCAATCTGTTCAAATATTGGCTAACTGGAGAGCATTATGATCGAATCTACCTATCAGATTGATGCATTAGATCGCGAACTGATCGGCGTGCTCCGACGGGGCGGACGGCTGTCGAACTCCCAGGTAGCGCGCGAGACGGCGATAGCACGAGGGACGGTGCAGTCGCGCTTGGCCCGCCTGGTCCAAACCGGCGTCATCACTGGCTGGGGGCCCGATCTCAATCCGCGGGCCACCAATCACCCCGTCACTGCCTTCGCCACGGTGTCGATTGCGCAGGGCACCCACCCTCGTGTCCTTGCCAGTTTGGCCAAACTGCCTGAGGTGATGGAGGTGCATGTCGTCACCGGCAAAGGTGACCTGCTGTGTCGTATGGCGGCCCGAAGCAACGATCATCTGCATGAGCTGATCCAGTCCATCGTGGCTATCGATGGCGTAATTCGTTCCGACAGTCAACTTGCACTCCAGTCCCCTATTCAACGCACCGTCGCCGATCTAATTGGCGGTTAACGTCGGTTCCGGAGAACGCAGCATCGCGAACAGCAAGGAAAACAGTTCCAATGAGGCAGACCAAGATTGGCATCATCGGCGGAGGAATCGCTGGCGTCAGCGCTGCTTACTACCTTGCGCAAGAACTTGGCGGGGAACACGTGGTGCTAGTGGAGGCCGAGGGCCAGTTGGCCCAGCACACCACGGGCCGATCCGCAGCAGTCTTGATCGAGAACTACGGGGCCGTCCCCGTCCGGGCGCTCACCAAGGCGGGGCTTAGCTTTCTCCGCCAACCCCCTGCCGAGTTAGTCGACGACCCAATCCTTACCAAACGGGGCAGCCTGTTCGTAGCGACCCCCGACGAGGACGATGAGGTCGAACAACTCATTGCCGAAGCAAGCCAACTTAAGGTCGAACAACACGAACTCTCGACCGACGAGGCCATCGCGTTGTGTCCGATGCTTCGCCCCGGGGTTCACTCCCGCGCGTTGTACGAGCCCGATGCAGCCGATATTGATGTTGCGGCCCTTCACCAGGCATTCGTGCGAGGATTCCGTTCGGCGGGGGGCACTATTCTCACCTCGACCCGCATCACCGATATCAACCGCACCGCTACCGGGTGGCGGCTTGGATCGACCAACGAACCGCTCGAAGTGGAGACTGTTATCAATGCCGCTGGTGCCTGGGGTGATGTCGTGGCCGCCCATGCAGGTATCGCCCCGATCGGCCTTACCCCACTACGCCGAACGCTGTTCATGATCACAAGCCCATTTGCCAATTCGGCAACCTGGCCCATTGTTTCCAGTGCCGAGCATGGCTGGTATGCGAAACCCGATGGCCACCAATTCCTTTGCTCACCAGCCGACGCAACACCCAGCGAGCCGTGCGACGCAAAGCCCGAAGAAATCGACATCGCTATCGCCATCGACCGGATTAATGAGGCCACCACGATGGGCATTCGCAGCGTTGCGTCCAGTTGGGCTGGACTACGAACCTTCTCGCCCGATGGCTCCTTGGTGATCGGACCCGACCCAGCTGAACCAAACTTCTTCTGGCTAGTTGGCCAGGGCGGCACGGGTATTCAAACCTCTGCAGGTACCGGTCAACTGGTTAGGGACTTGATGACCAATGGAGAGCCTGGACCAGCGTTCGACTCGGTTGATCTCGATCTACCCGGCCTACTCCCCGATCGATTACGCACCTGACCCAACCACATTGACCTGGTGGCTCCTCAGTTGCCGAGAACTCCGTCGACGATTTGGATGGTCCGGTCGCAGAATTGGGTGATCCGTTCATCGTGGGTGACGACGATGGCAGCAGTTTCTCTCGCTTTCATCTCCGTGCGGATGAGTTGCATGACCTGGGACCCAAGTTCGGTGTCGAGTGAAGAGGTTGGTTCGTCAAACAACACCAAGCTCGGCTCATTCATTAGTGCCCGTCCGATGGCAACTCGCTGACGCTCGCCACCAGAAAGTTCGCCAGGTAGATTCTTCGCTCGCTCAGCCAGCCCAAGTTCGCCCAGCAGACGATCAGCCCGTCGACGAGCCGGGGCACGTTCTCGGCGGCCCATTTCATCGACAACAAGAAGATTCTCTCGCGCGGTAAGGAACGGAACGAGGTTGACGGTCTGGAATACGAATCCGACCTGTTCTTGGCGAAATTTGGTGAGCTGCTTGGCCTCGTACCCAGTTATGTCCTCACCGTTCACGACCACTGATCCACTTGTTGCGGACAAGATGCCACCC
>CAXMUI010000225.1:0-2960 GCA_964196475.1 uncultured Acidimicrobiia bacterium | reverse complement strand
CGAAGAAGCGCGCCACGTCAGCTTCGCTAAGACCTACCTCACCGAGTGTTGGCCCATGCTCGACACCGCTGAACAAGACTTCGTCAAGGCCATCGCCCCTGACCTTGTCGCCGAGATCGTGGCTCTCAGCCTCGACCCCACTGTCTTCGAACACCTCGGCATCACCGACGGCGTCGAGATAGCGAAAGCCAACCCGGCTTACCAGGCGAATGTGGTCGCAGGCCTGGCCAAGCTCACGACGTTCCTCAAAGACATCGGTGTGATCGAGGAGCCGGAACTCTGGCTCGAACGTGGTCTCATCGCAGGCGCGCCGGCTGAGGAGCGCTCACTAGCAATGGCAGCCTTGTCGTGAGCGCCAACCTCGAGACCATCTCGATTCACGGTCACGACGTCGTCGTTCGGTGCGCTGGCAGCGGTCCCGCAGTTGTCCTGGTGCACGGTTTGGCCGGCAGCAGTGAAACCTGGATCCCTACAATCGATCGCCTGGCCGAGACCCACCGGGTCATCGCTCCCGATCTGCTCGGACACGGCCGCTCCGCCAAACCCCGCGGCGACTACTCCCTCGGAGCATACGCCAGCTTCCTTCGCGACCTTTTGGTCGAACTCGACTGCCCTCGTGCCACGATCGTTGGCCACTCATTTGGGGGCGGCATAGCGATGCAATTTGCCTACCAACACCCCGACGTCGCCGAACGTTTGGTGTTGGTCTCTTCTGGAGGACTCGGGGATGAGGTCTCGTGGTTACTGCGGTCACTCTCCGCACCGGGCATGGGGCACCTTCTTGGCGTCGCGACTTTGCCCAGAGTCATGAATGGAGTGGACCGTACCGGCACACTTCTTTCCAAGGTCGGCATCCATGCCTCCGAACAAACAACCGAGATTCACAAGGCCTACATCTCCCTCGCCTCCCGCGATGCAAGATCGGCGTTTCTTCATACGATCCGCTCAGTCATCGACCACCAGGGACAGCGCGTCAGTGCATCCAATCGGATCCACCTGGCAGGAGACATTCCCACACTCATCGTGTGGGGCTCGCGCGATCGCATCATCCCAGTGGCACATGCCCACGACGCGCACGAACTCATTCCTGGCAGCCAACTGGAGCTATTCGCAAAAGCTGGCCATTACCCCCACACCGAGGAACCAGAGCGATTTGCGTCGGTTCTCGAGGCATTCTTGAGCAGACCCAACACGGACTAGTGGTGGAACTTCTCCTTGGGCTAACAGAGTTTTGGGGTCCCAACATCGGCTACTAACCATGCTCCGAAAACCAAAGAACCTCCCGAACCGAGGGTTCGAGAGGTTCCGATGTCCTGAGACATCACATGGCGGAGAGGGAGGGATTTGAACCCTCGAACCACCTTACGGTAGTTACTTCCTTAGCAGGGAAGCGCCTTCAACCTGACTCGGCCACCTCTCCAGAGCGTCCGATGGTAGCGGCAGCGTCGCCGCGATGCGTCCCCTATTGGGTGAAGAAGAGCTGGAACTCCATGTCGGTATTGTCTTGCACGGTGAGCACAATGGCGGCCTGGGGAGCAGCGATGTCGTAGTCACTGAGGAGCAAGTTCAATTCACCAGTAACGACGATGACGGTGCCGACCAACTTGGTGTTGAGCGGGATGGTTACTGAGCGAGTCACTCCGTGCACGGTGAGGTCGCCGGTCGCATCGAAGCTGACATCGACGCCATCGCCGGGCAATGTACCAAGCTCAATAGGAGAGGTAAGGGAGAACAGTGCTTCGGGGAAGTTGTTGGTCTCAATTGACTGGCTTTTGATCTGCCGATCGCGAGAGCCACTGTCGGTGGTAAGCCCAGTCATGTCGACCAGTATCTGGGTGCTAGTGATCGTGGTTCCTTCAAACTCGAGGGTGCCCGTTACTTCGGGTGTCCGGCCCACGACGGTCTGACCGCCGACAGAGGCCAATTCCTCGTCGATACGAAAGCCAACAAACGCCGACGTGAAGTCGCTGAATGAGCCGATCGAGTTGTCGATAGCCCAGGTGCCATCGAAGCCCACTTCGGCGGGTGCTTCTTCTACGGTGTCATCGGCAGGTGGTTGCGATTCGGCGGGCACTTCGGCGATGGCATCTTCGACCGCGGCAATCTGCCCCGAATCGTTGACGCCCGGAGGGGAGTCGTCGCGGATAAGGAAATACCAGCCGGCGAACAAGATGAGCGCCAGCGCGACTACACCACCGGTTAACAGTTGCAGTTTGCGACTGCTCTTGATGCGTGAAATTGGGTTGTATGAATTGTTCATGGGTTTCCTTCAACGGATGATGTCGCTCTTCATTACGAAGTGAACCCGTCCGCGGTTAACGGTTTCTAAAGTTTGTTTCGTCGACGGGCCCGACGTTGCCTACAAGAGTGTCACACCCCTGCGCGATAGTAGAGGCATGTCGCACTCTGGTCCCGCTGCCGTTAGCCTGGTAGATCACAATTTATCCCTTGCTCCAGGACCGTCCTGGGGCCCCGGTTCGCCGGGACCACGAGGAAGTTTGGTGCCCTATGCGGCCCTATGAACTCATGTTTATTGTGGATGCCGACGAAGAAGAAACTTCAGTCGACACCATTATCGAACTTGTAACCACCACTGTTACCGAGGCCGACGGTTCTATCGTCAGCACCGACAAGTGGGGCAAGCGCAAGTTTGCTTACGAGATCAACCACAAGACCGAAGGTCACTATGTGGTTATCGAGCTGATCAGCGGTGGCGGTATTAACGCCACGGTGGAACGTCAGCTCCGCCTTGCGGACGAAGTTGTCCGCCATAAGTTGTTGCGCCTTCCCGACGCCGAAGCTACCCGTCGTGGTTTCTTTGGCGAAGTCGAAGCCGCAGCACCCGCAGCCAGCTAGGAGAACCCCATGGCATTTGATAACACCGTAACCGTCGTCGGAAACGTCACCCGAGACCCAGAGCTTCGCTTTATCCCTAGTGGTACAGCACTATGTAGTTTCGG
>CAXMUI010000224.1:0-2524 GCA_964196475.1 uncultured Acidimicrobiia bacterium | reverse complement strand
TTCCCGAAGAACAGGCACCAGGCTTTGGGAGCCTTGAGCCTCGGCTTCGTGGGTGACCCTTTGGTCGGTATCGGATAGCCGTCGACCGATCCGGCTAGCGAATCCAGCAATGAACGCGTTCCGAAACGACTTCGTACGGTTTACACCGCGAGAGTCTATTTGTGGTCCCTCCCTGAGCATGGCGAATGAGGCTTGGAAAAGTAGGGAACTAAAAATCAGATCGGTTGCTTGAATATCGTTTGGAAAGCCCACGAGGGTGCAGTGCGATTGGCCAATAACCACCCGGCATCTATTTGCTTGGCCAACGGCTCCAAGAAGTTCGGCTTTGCGGCCGCGGTATGGGTTGTCGACAACGAGGTCAACCATCTGAACCGTCGAAGGTTCTTGGTTGCCATGGGACTGCAATGCATCTTGCAGCGAGTGGGCGGTGATCAGTTCCTGGGCCTTGGCCATAAACGTTGCCGCTTCAGATTCGAATGTGGTCGCTTCGGCCTTCGCAATGAGACTGCGCACTCGGCGGAGCATCTTTTCATTCAGCATCGGACTGATTACTCGGTTTGTTTGAGAATTTGTCTTGTTCACCCTACGCCGACAGGGGGAGACAAGGTAGGTTCGGAGGGTGACTGAACCGGTGCACATTGCCCTTGGCCTAACCGATGAAGAGTTCGAAGAAATAGCGACCATTCTGGGCCGCCAGCCAAATCACTTAGAACTCGCGATGTACTCGGTCATGTGGTCCGAGCACTGTTCATATAAATCCTCTCGTATTCACCTCAAGCGTTTGCCTGTCGAGGGTGAACGCGTGTTGGTTGGCCCCGGCGAGAATGCTGGTGTGCTCGATGTCGGCGACGGATTGGCCGTTGCCATCCGTATCGAAAGTCATAATCATCCGTCAGCAATAGAGCCTGCCCAGGGCGCCGCAACCGGGGCCGGTGGCATCCTTCGCGATATTTTCACCATGGGAGCTCGCCCGATTGCACTCATGGATCCGCTGCGATTCGGTCCACTCGATGATGCTCGTAGCCGCTGGATAGCCGAGGGTGTTGTCGACGGAATTTCGTCTTACGGGAATGCAGTGGGCGTTCCGACCGTTGGTGGCGAGGTCGTGTTCGATGAAACCTATGCCGATAATCCGCTGGTAAATGTGTTGTGTTTAGGAACGTTGCCGATCGATCGACTGGTACTGGGCCAGGCTTCAGGTATTGGCAATCTGGCCGTCATGCTCGGAAATAAGACAGGTCGCGACGGCATTGGTGGTGTGAGTGTGCTGGCATCTGCGGGATTCGCTGACGAAGAAGCTGATGCTGCCAAGCGACCCAGTGTGCAGGTAGGCGATCCATTCGAAGAGAAGCGTCTTATCGAAGCCTGCTTGGCGTTGCTCGATGCCAAGTTGGTCGTCGGCATTCAGGATCTGGGCGGTGCAGGGTTTGTTTGTGCAACTAGCGAAACTGCCTCCCGAGGCGGCGTCGGCATGGATGTCGACGTGTCCGCAGTGCCGTTGCGCGAGGCCGATCTCGAACCGTTCGAGGTAATGATTAGCGAATCTCAAGAGCGCATGTTGGCCATCGTCGAACCCGAGGGTCTCGACGAAGTAATGGCCATTTGTGGTAAATGGGACGTCCAGGCGACGGTGGTTGGCAAAGTCACCGAAGGCACCCAATTGCGTATTCTCGATGGGTTCGAGGGCGAGGTCCTGGCCGATATCCCCGCTTCGTCGCTGCACGATGCCGCTCCGCTTTACAACCGTCCGATGGCGAGGCCAACCGATTGGGAGGATCGCTTGCTGGCCGATCCTTCCGCTATCGAATGTGTCGATGCCAATGCCGATTTGCTTGACATGATGATGGACACTTCGTGGGTCTGGTCCCAGTACGACCACCAGCTATTTCTCAACACCGTGGTTGGTCCTGGTGCCGATGCCACCTTGTTACGTCTCAAGAATCCCAGCACCGGCGCCGCGACGGGCAAAGGTCTGGGTCTTACAACCGACGGAAACCATCGCTGGTGTGCTGTCGATCCAAAAAACGGGACAGCGATGGTCGTTTCGGAGTCCGTCCTCAATCTGGCCTGCGTCGGTACCTACCCCATCGCTCTGGTGAACTGCCTTAATTTCGGCAACCCCGAACACCCCGAGGTCATGTGGCAACTTTCTGAAGCGGTCGATGGCATGACCGATGCGTGCCATGCCTTTGGCGTGCCGGTGGTCGGCGGGAATGTAAGTCTCTATAACGAGAGCCGCGGATTCAATATTGATCCCACGCCCGTTATTGGTTTGCTTGGTCTGGTCGACCAACTCCTCGCCATACCTCCGGGCATGACCTGGGACGATGGCGACCGACTCATGCTGCTCGGCGAGCCGTCGTCTCACTTGGGTGGGTCCGCATGGGCAGCCAACCACGGACACAAACACGGGGTGCTGCCGCCGCTCGACATGACGGCCGTTTCTCAGGTCGCCGGATTAGTCCGAACCTTGGTTACCGGACAAATGGTTACTGCAGTTCACGACATCGCCGATGGCGGTCTG
>CAXMUI010000223.1:0-8668 GCA_964196475.1 uncultured Acidimicrobiia bacterium | reverse complement strand
AATGTGATGACCGGGTCCTGTGCAATCGACGTTTGTGAACCGAGTCAGGGCCGGAAGGCAGCAGCTCTCAGCGAAGCCGTTGGTGTGCCGCAGATTGCCTGGTCATCACTTTCGAGAACGGGATTTTTGCTTGTTTTAGGGTCTTTTTTGAGCAGTCTCCAAAATTTCTAAGAAATTTCGACGGAAACGGTCGCGTCAACCGATGAAGGGATGTATCAGGTGGCGGACCAGTTCTTTGGGGTCGCAGCAAGGCGGGCGGATTCGTCCGAACTGCGGCCTCAAAGTCACTGATCTTCTACACTGCGTCTCCTGGACTATCTGGACCCTTTTCTCTCCCGTCAGGTGTATCCATGAGTGTTTCCACTACTGGTATCGACAGGTTGCGTCGTCTCTACGACGATCATGCCGACGAGATATATGGGTATGCCGTCACGCGGGTCGGCGAAACCGTGGCAGAAGACATAACCGCCGAAGTTTTTCACGCGGCGGCGGTGGCTTTAGCCGACGGCAGGTCAAGCCAAGTTACGGTCCAATGGCTCATGGGGGTGGCTCATAACAAAGTTGTGGATGAGTGGCGGCGCAGCGGCATACACAAACGCAAACAGCACCTACTAGTCGGCCCAGCCAGCACGGTCGATTTTCCGTCCGAGTGGGTGGCCACGGCGGCCCGTCGCGAGGCGGTATTAGCAGCGCTAGATGCGCTTCCCCCGCACTATCGGGCCGCATTAATTATGCGTCACCTGGAAGGACATTCAGTGCCCCTTGTGGCCGAAGAACTATCGTTAACAGTTAGGGCTGCTGAGTCGCTTCTCGCACGGGCTCGCAAGGCGTTTCAAATGCGGTACGGAGATGTTCGCCGATGAACGACGATCAGAATTTTGACGAACTGTTCGAGGCCATCGATGGGCCTATGCCGATACCCGAGGTGTTGCGCAACCGGCTGTGGATCGAACTCAACGACAGCATCAATTTTCGTACCGAACGGTTGATGGATGCGGCTGATAATAGCGACCACGATGCCGAGCTAGCTGATCTGGTCGTCCACAAATCGTCGAACAACAATTCGAAATTCCGCAGTGTTCCGGTAATGGCATTACTTGCGGCCGCCGGCGCCCTACTAGCCGGCATCCTTGTCTGGTCTGATTCGTCAGATGATTCCACCGAATCAGTTGTCGCAGCCAGTGTCGAAATGCCAGTCGACGTCAAGGTTTCTCCGAAAGTCGCGTGTGCGACTTTCCGGGCGGTCGCCTTTGGGGATGCATCCAGCGCCACCACCGTGGGCGATATTGAGTGGATCAGCTCGATCACCGCAGAAGAGTTTCAAGAATTCTCGAGCAACTTAGCAAGCGCTCTCGATTACCTCATCGTGGATCTCAGTACCCAGGATAGTTTCGACGAGACCACCCGGAGGTTGCTAGAAGTGGCCATTGCCGACGCCGAGACAGCGCAACGAGCGAGCATAGCCGGCTACCCAAATGCGGCCGGTCGTCTTGAAGGCGTCGATGGCCGGCTAAGTGACGCAGAGGTCGCCCTAGTAACGAACGGACTGGGACCGTGCACCCGGTAATCCAACAGTTCACTGCTTTATACAACGCATAGCCGTGGTGGGGTAGGTTCCTAAGCCATGGGTGGAATGAAGCGCGTGGGCGGGGGAGTTTTCGTATGCATGACGTTGGTTTTGTCTGGGTGCGCATCCGCACCGGCTGAACCGATTGCTGCGCCGGTAGCTACCGAACCACCGGTCCCGACGTTGACGGTGCCTACTCCAGAGGTGCTTCCAACCGACCAATGGGCCATTCCGTTCGCTGCGGTAGAACCGTTGGGGCCAATTGACCAACGGGTTATCAGTCTCCGGTCCGACGGAACCTCCCTTTTCGCGATGACACTGCCTGGCGACGACGGAACTAGTGAGGTGCTTCGCATCGACCCAGACACGGGCGAAATTGTCGTTCGAGCACCCGTCGTTTCCCCACCTTCCGACGGCCCCTTTCACGAGAATCTGCTCCAGGCCGGACCGTTTGGTGTCGTACTTCTCGATGGTGATCGTACAGTCGCCCGAATTCTGGACCCAACAACATTGGCCGCAACCAATGTGGCGTTGCCCGCCGACGCACGTAATCAATTTGCTGACTCAGTGGATGGCAACGTTGTGTGGGCGCTTCAGAAGCAATGGGACTTCGATCGCGGGCACGGAGTTTTCACCCAAACTTCGGTGACCGGCATAGATACCCAAGCGGGTGAGATCGTCGAGGAAATCGACCTCCCCGGTGCAGGTGCTACCGGTTTCGCAGTGACAGAAACCCACACCATTGCCATGCTCGAATCCGTATATCAGATTGGCATCGGCGAAAGGGGTTCGACTTCAGCGCTCAAGGTGTACTCGAGCTTTCCGGTCTCCGCTGTGGTGACCATGGTCGAAGACGAACCTTGGGTTACCTGGCGCCGCATTGGATACACATCGGTCCTTGATGTTGCGACTGGCGAACTGAACACATTGGACATCGGGGCCGATGGTCCGCCCCTACGCGTTGTTTCTACCCCACGATACGCCGGAGGCTCCATGTGGTCGCTGGCATCACCCATCGATGAATCGCTCCCGAAACTCCTGATTCGCATCGACCCCACCACGGTTGAGATAGCGGCCCGCACCTGGATCCCGTCGACAACCTCTGGTCTGGCCATCATTGACGACACGTTGTTTCTTTCGGGCAGGGAAGGCGGTTTGGCGACCATTTCCGTCACCAAAATTGTCGGGGGTCACCCAGACGAGACCATTCGACCCGCCCGTCCGAGTTATGACCAGTACGAGCCACAGACGGACGACGAAACAGCAGCTATTGACGCGTTCGTCTCGGTGATGGAGTCGTCGCACTTGTCGGCCGACGTCACCGGGGCAATGGAGTCCGGTGCACAACTCATCGAGACCCGCGATCAACTCATCAAAATCGCCGTAGCCGTGTTCGATGGCCTCGTCCCCACGGTGACAACCTTCAACCAAGACGGCGATTCAGCGACGCTCGTTTACGTTTTCCTCATCGATGGTGTTCCGGCGATCTTTCCCCTAACAGCCACGATGAACCGAGACGAAACCGGGGCTTGGAAGATCACCTCGAGGAGCTTTTGTGACCTGGTCAGTCAGGCAGCAATTTCGTGCCCCGAGGGACTTGATTAGCTCGACCAATTGTTCGAACGAGTGCCCGCCCTCCCGCTGGCGATGTAAGCTCAGCATCGATGGCCTATCAGTCGCTCTACCGTCGTTATCGCCCCTCCACATTTGGTGAGGTAGCCGGGCAGAAACACGTGATTGCAGCAGTCCAAAACGCGATCCGAGAAGACCGAACAGGCCACGCATATCTCTTTAGTGGGCCACGCGGAACCGGCAAGACCACTACCGCTCGCATCATGGCCAAAGCGCTTAATTGCACCAACCTGAGCGATGAAGCCGAACCCTGCGACACCTGCGACAGTTGTTTAGGGTTTATGGACGGCACTTCCTATGATCTGCATGAACTCGATGCGGCGTCCAACAACGGTGTTGAGGCGGTGCGTGATCTCATTGCCAAAGTAGCCCTAGGTTCGCCGGGCCGAACCAAGGTCTACATCTTGGACGAAGTGCACATGCTCACCCCGGCCGCCGAGAACGCGTTGCTTAAAACGCTTGAAGAGCCACCCGATCACGTCAAGTTTGTGTTGGCGACCACGGAGCCCCACAAAGTTGTTTCCACAATCCGCAGTCGCACGCAGCATCTCCGTTTCGAGTTGCTGCCCGCTGATGTCATGGAGGCCCACGTTCGCTGGGTCGCCAAGGACGCCGAACTCCAGATCGACGACACCATCGTCGCCCATGTCATCCGCGAAGGCGGCGGTTCGGTTCGCGACACGTTGTCGTCGCTCGATCAGGTAGTTGCAGCGGGTGGTGTGCACAATGCCGACGATGCCGTCGGCACAATTCTCGATGCCATCGCCGATGCCAATCCAGGCCAAGCCATTGCTGGCATAGAAAATGCTCTGCGAGCCGGTCACGAACCCCGCATTGTTGGCGAGACGCTCCTTGGTCGTTTGCGCGACACGTTCCTTACCGTCATTGGTGCTGATGTCAGTCATTTGTCCGAGATCGACGCCACATTGGCCCGAACTCTGGCCGAAAACATGCCGGCGGCACGGATTACTCGATCGCTCGAAACCATTGGAACAGCTCTGGTCGAAATGCGCCAGGCGCCGGATCCCCGTATCGACCTCGAAGTCGCGGTCATGCGACTTACCCGGCCTGACCTCGATACCGATGTAGCGGCTCTCGCCGATCGAATAGAACGTCTAGAGCGCGGCGCGCCGCCATCCGCAACCCCGACACCAACTCGCCCCCCTGTTGCCGCGGCAGTGCCGGAGCAGCCAGAGCCAAGTGCAAAACCAGTTGACGCGGCTCCAACTGCCACCCCAGCAACTGCAACACCGACAGACGACGCCGGCGGACCCGCCGCCGCAGCACGAGAGATGTTGGCCAGCAAGGTGGACGGAGCCGGTTCAGCTAAACCATCACTCGGAGCTATACGACGCCAAAAAGCTGAAGCGCAACCTGAAACCACTGCTGGTGAAACTACGACGGTCGCCCCTACATCGGTGAGCGCCGAGACCGACGCGCTTAGCCTCGATCTGGCCGCCGATGAACCGGTTTCGGAGTCCGCACCAGAAACGCCCGATGCTGCGCCAGCGCCGCCTACCCAAACCGGGGCAGCAACCTTTGACGCAATTTCTGCTGTTTGGGCCGACAACATTTTGGCCGGAGTTCCCCGCCGAGCCAGCGTACGATTCGCGGGCGGAACGCTTATCAACGATGGCGCCGAAGGCTTCGCTATTGCCTTTCCCAACCAGATCCACGCCGACCGCTGCAAAGACGTCCGCGGCGAGATCGATGCGGCCCTATCCAAGCATTTTGGTCAGGCCGTACCGATGCGACTCACTGTCCAAGGCATCCAAGCCGCCCCCGCTGATCCAGGCCCGGTTGATACGTTCGAAGAAGCGGCTTCTATTTCGCTCGACGAGCTAACCGATGCCGACGAGGCCAGCGACGGCGCTGGCCGTCTTACCCAAATGTTCCCAGGCGCCGAGCGCGTCGACCCTTCCTAATCACTGGAGCCCCATGTCTGATACGCCCGAACTTCCCGATCTTCTCGCCGGAGGAATGCCCGACCTTGCTGGTGGGGGAATGCCCGACCTTGGGGGATTGCTTGAGGCCGCCGAACAAATGGGTCAACAAATGATGGCGTCGCAGGCCGAGGCCGCTTTGGTGACCCACGAAGGCCAGTCCGGTGGAGGCATGGTCAAAGTCACGGTCAACGGTTCGATGGAGTTCACGAAGGTCACCATTGACCCTCAGGTAGTCGATTCCAACGATGTTGAGATGCTGGAAGACCTAGTGCTTGCCGCTATTGCTGATGCGGTTGCCCAAGTCGATGCCAACGCGGGCGGCGGTATGCCTGACCTGGGCGGCTTGCTCGGTGGAATGGACCTTGGCAACCTGCTCGGCGGGGCCGAATAGATACCAATGGCGTCGGTCTACACCCAGCCGGTTCAGGACCTCATCGACGAACTTGGGCGTATGCCCGGCGTCGGACCAAAATCGGCGCAACGCATAGCGTTTCATCTTCTGAAGGTGCCCACGCAAGACGCGACCCGGCTCGCCGAAGCGATCATTGAGGTCAAAAAGCGGATTCGTTTTTGCGACACCTGTTTCAACATCAGCGAAAATGTCGAATGCGAACTTTGTGGCGACGACCGCCGCGACAGCACAGTAATAGCTGTCGTCGAGGAACCCCGCGACATCGTGGCCGTAGAACGCACCGGCGAGTTTCGGGGCCGCTATCACGTGCTGCAGGGAGCAATCAATCCCATCGAGGGCATCGGCCCCGATCAACTTCGTGTACGCGAACTATTAATACGCATAGGCGATGAGAAGATCACCGAGATCATCTTGTGCCTCAACCCCAATATTGAGGGCGAAGCAACGGCCATGTACCTAGCCCGACTATTAGAAAATGTCGGGGTGAAGGTATCGCGCCTTGCAAGCGGGCTACCGGTTGGGGGCGATCTCGAGTACGCCGACGAACTTACTTTGGCCCGGGCACTAGAAGGACGACGCACCGTCGTCGAAGAAGCAAAGACATAGTCACCATTACGTGACATGAGGAGTGAGATGCAACTAGGAATGGTCGGCCTTGGCCGCATGGGAGCGAACCTGATTCGCCGCCTAGCTACCGATGGCCACGAATGCGTTGCCTTCGATGTCAATGCCGATGCCGTGGCCGCCATGCGTGATGAGGGGTTCACGGGTGCCGATTCTCCAGCCGAACTAGTGGCCGCGCTCGAAGCTCCTAGGGCCATCTGGATAATGGTCCCCGCTGGTGTCGTCAAATACGCTGTTGCCGACCTTTTGCCACACCTCGAACCGGGCGACATATTGATTGACGGTGGCAACAGCAACTTCAAAGACGACATCGCCCGCAGCGACGAACTGGCGCCCTCCGGAATCGAGTTAGTCGATTGCGGGACAAGTGGTGGCGTATTTGGTCGCGAGCGAGGCTTCTGTCTAATGGTGGGCGGCTCTGACCAGGCCATCGAGCGTCTAACGCCAATTTTTGAATCACTCGCCCCGGGCATCGAGGCCGCTGAGCGCACTCCAGATGTAGCGGGAGATATCAAGCCGGGCGAGGCCGGATGGCTTCACTGCGGACCAGTTGGTGCCGGGCACTTCGTGAAGATGGTCCACAACGGCATCGAATACGGCATGATGGCCGCCCTGGCCGAAGGGTTCGGCATCCTCGACGCCGCAAACTTGGGTAGCGCCGATCGTGAGGTCGATGCCGAAACGGCACCCTTGCGAGATCCCCGTGCTTACCAATTCGACATCGACACTGGCGCTGTGGCCGAAGTGTGGCGTCGTGGAAGTGTTATTTCGTCTTGGCTGGTCGACCTGACAGCGCATGCTCTAGCCGTCGATCCCAATCTCGATGGATTTGAAGGACGCGTGTCAGACAGCGGCGAAGGTCGTTGGACCGTCGAATCCGCCATCGACCTCGCCGTCCCAGCCCCCACCATCGCCGCGGCGTTGTTCTCGCGTTTCGCCAGCCGAGATCGCGACGAATACGCCGGCAAAGTCCTTTCGGCCATGCGCAAAGAATTCGGTGGACACCACGAAAAGTCGGCCGATGTCTGACCATCTGGACCCAGAAGACGCGCCTGCTCGCATCGCCGATGCGCTCATCATGTTTGGCATCAGCGGCGATCTCGCGTTCAAAAAACTTTTCCCTGCGCTGTATGAACTCGAAGCCGAAGAACGTCTCAACGTGCCGATCATTGGTGTGGCTCGTTCCGAATGGGACGATGACGCGCTGCGCGACCGTGCTCGGGCATCGCTCGAAGGGCGCGATGGGGCGATCATCGAACGCCTCTGCACACGGCTCAGCTATGTGCGGGGCGACTACAACCACGTCGACACCTTTGCAGCGTTGCGGGCCAAACTTCCTGATTCGTCTTGTCCAGTTGCCTTTCTTGCCGTGCCACCCATGCTTTTCGACGAGGTCGCAACGGGCCTAGCCGGAGTAGGCATGAATTCTGGTCGCATCATTGTCGAAAAACCCTTTGGCCGCGACCTCACTTCGGCCCGGCAGCTCAACAAGATCTTGCATCACCACTACACCGAAGATGCGATCTATCGAATCGACCACTTCTTGGGCAAAGAGTCCGTGCAAAATCTTATGGTTTTCCGCTTTGCCAATGCTTTGCTCGAACCGCTCTGGAACCGTCACTATGTCGACTCCGTTCGGATCACCATGGCCGAAGAATTTGGTGTCGAGGGCCGGGGCCGTTTCTATGACGACGTCGGCACGATGCGTGATGTTGTCCAGAACCATCTGTTGCAAGTACTCGCCCTTTTGACGATGGAGCCACCGTCGACTTCGGACGAAACCGCGATGCGGGATGAAAAGGTCAAGGTTTTTCGGGCCATGCGCACCCTCGAACCTGATGATGTTGTGCGCGGACAATTTGTTGGTTTCCGTGAGGAGGAAGGCGTCGACCCCACTTCCGATACCGAGACCTTTGTGGCAATTCGTGCCTTTATCGATTCGTGGCGATGGGCCGATGTTCCCTTCTGTATCCGAGCGGGGAAAGGTATGGCCGAGACCGTCACCGAAGCAGTAGTCGAGTTCAAACGCCCACCTCGACTGCTTTTTGGGGGCGGAGCCACCGAACTCTTGCCCGAACCCAACAAGCTCATCTTTCGACTGAAGCCAGACAATACGATCACCATGGTCGTCCAGGCCAAGAAGCCCGGCCCAGAAATGGTGAGTGCGCCCGTTGACTTAGCGGTCGAGTACGGCGATGCACTGGGCGGCGACCTAGCTGGACCCTACGAGCGTCTCATTGGCGACGCCCTCAACGGCGATCAGCGGTTGTTCGCCCGCCAAGATGGCGTCGAAGAAGCGTGGCGCATCGTGCAAAGCGTCCTCGACAATCCCAATCCCGTCGAGCCGTACGAAAAAGGCAGCTGGGGTCCATCCAGCGCCGACCGCGTCCTACCGGGCGACACCTGCTGGAGCAACACTGAGCTTTGCAGCTAGAAGTCGGCTTTGGCCCGCTGAATAAGATGATCCGCTGCCGCGCGTAACGCAGC
>CAXMUI010000222.1:0-2883 GCA_964196475.1 uncultured Acidimicrobiia bacterium | reverse complement strand
GCGGGCCAACCTCGAAATATTTGGCTACGGCGTCAAGGGATTCGTCCTGTCGATGATCGAAACCGCAATTCAGCTCACCGACGGTGCCGTGCCCGGCGATGACATCGCCACGATCATCGGATGGGGCCGAGAAATGATGACCGAGCCCATCGAGTTAATGCCTGGGGTCGCCCAAACCATCGAACTGCTTGCCCGCGACTACGACGTGGTCGTGATGACCAAAGGCGACCTCTTTCACCAAGAGTCCAAAGTGGCGTCTTCCGGACTGGCCGAGCACCTCACGGGTGTCGAGGTCTTCCACGAAAAAGACGCGGCGACCTACGCCAAAGTGCTCGCCAAGCGCCAAATCAAAGTTGACGAATTCGTGATGGTAGGCAATTCGATGAGCTCAGACGTTCAGCCCGTGCTCGCCGTCGGCGGTCGGGCCATACACATCCCATACGAAACCAACTGGGCGCTCGACCATGCCGAAGGCGATGGCCACGGCTACACCGAAATCGAGCGCTTCGACCTTCTGCCCAATACCCTCCGAGAGATGACTTCATGACCATTGCTATCCACCCCGAGGTCGCCGAGGCTCTCGCCTCCAATGCGCCAGTCGTGGCCCTCGAATCCACGGTCTACAGCCTGCTCGGGCTACCTGCCCCAGCCAACCAAGAGGCACTCGATCAGTGTGTCGCAGCAATTCGGGCCCACGGCTGCGTGCCTGCCGTTACTGCGATAATCGACGGAGTTCCAACAGTTGGACTCACCGATGCACAAATCGAACTCGTGCTGACCGCCGAGCACAAGATTGCCGAACGCGACATTGGCGTAGCGATCGCTCAGAAGTGGGCTGTCGGTGTAACTACCGTTGCCGCTTCGCTGGCGATTTCGGCCCGCGCTGGTATTGAGGTATTTGCCACAGGCGGCATCGGCGGCGTGCACCGTGACTCGCACCTAACCGGCGATATCAGCGGCGACCTCCCGGCCCTGGCCGAACATCGCGTCATTACCGTTTGCGCGGGGGCCAAAGCCTTTCTCGATCTCCCCAAAACGCTCGAAGATCTCGAAACCCGTCGTGTTCCTGTGCTTGGGTGGCGGACCAACGAACTCCCTGCGTTCTACACTCAGACCAGCGGGCTCCAGGTTCCGCACCGCGTCGACGAGGCCGACGAAGTGGCGGCCACCTTCCGGGCCCACAACGAGCTCTCATCCGGTGGTGTGCTCGTTACTGCACCCCCACCAGCGGCCACTGCTCTGGACCAATCGCTCGTTGATGACGCAATCACTGTTGCGCTCGCCGAAGCAGCCACCGCAGGCGTGCAGGGAGCAGCAGTAACCCCGATGATCCTGAGTCGAATAGGCGCCGCCACCGAAGGCAAATCCATCCCCGCCAACATCGCTCTGGTAGCAAACAATGCCGATGTAGCCGCCCAGGTAGCAGTCGCTCTCGCCGCCCACAACTAACAACCCGCTCTACCCCAGATCCCGCACGCCACATTCCACCGCGCCGCCTACCCATCCCAAATCCTCCTCGTTCTCGGAGTGGTAGGGGTGCGAAGCGCACCCCTACCACTCCGAGAACCAAAGGTGTGGGCCGACGTTTTTTTCTGGGAGTATTGGCAGTGCGGGACGCACTGCCAATACTCCCAGAACGCTTGGTTGGGGTGACGGAGATCCGGCTAAGGTCGGCTCCATGGATGTACGTATTGTCAATCACCCGCTTGCCGACGACCGTTTGACGCAGTTGCGCGACGAGAACACCCTCACCGCCGGGTTCCGAGCCGCGCTTCACGACCTCTCGACGTTCCTGTTGTATGAGGCAATGCGCCACTACCCCGTCACCACACTCGATGTCACCACCCCCCTTGGCGTTACCCGCGGCACCACGATCGACCGCCCTCCGGTGCTCGTACCGGTGTTACGCGCGGGGCTCGGCATGCTCGAAGCTGGCCGCACGTTGCTGCCTTCCGCTCCCGTCGGATTTGTGGGCGCCAAGCGCAACGAAGAGACCCACCAGCCAACCGTTTACATGCAGACCGTGCCAATGCTTAACGGTGGCGCAGCGTTCTTGCTCGATCCAATGTTGGCTACCGGTGGCTCGATGATCGACGCTGCCATGCTTCTGCGCGAACGCGACGCTGGTCATATCACCGCCGTATGTGTTCTTGCTGCTCCCGAGGGCATAGAAGCGCTCGACGCGGCCGTAGACAACATCAGTGTTGTGACCGCCTCTGTCGACGACCACCTCACAGACACCGCGTACATTTACCCGGGGCTAGGCGACGCCGGCGACCGTCAATTTGGCATCGACTAGCCATGATCGATACGTCCACGATTGCTGG
This sequence comes from uncultured Acidimicrobiia bacterium, assembly GCA_964196475.1. Lineage (GTDB taxonomy): Bacteria > Actinomycetota > Acidimicrobiia > Acidimicrobiales > JAHEJN01 > CAWKZT01. The sequence continues at coordinate 556 of CAXMUI010000222.1, read as the reverse complement.
GCACGGAGATCAGGTCCGCTCGCTCGTAAAACAGGTCATTATTGACACCACCCCTCAAACCGCATGGCAGGGATGGGCCTCGGCCGACGGTTTAACTGCTTGGTGGAATGTTCCGGAGACCAACATCGACCTCCGTGTTGGCGGAGCGTTCGAATTATTCTTCATGTCAGATGGCCCACCCGGACAACGTGGGAGCGAAGGTTGCCAATATCTCGGCTACGTACCCGGTGAAATGATTTCATTCACCTGGAATGCTCCACCACACCTCGTGCGACGGACCACAAACACCTGGGTTGCAATTACGTTCACGGCGATGGGTGACAATACGACGCTGGTCAGACTGGTACATACCGGCTTTCTCGAAGGGCCGGATTGGGATCAGTACATGGCCTACTTTGATACAGCCTGGTCGAACGTTCTTGACCTCCAAATGCGACACCACGCTGAGTAGCCAGATTTCTGCTCAGCATTTTTCGTGAATATTTTGCTAAGTACGGTTGGCGATTAGCTCAGCGACGTGGTCTTTGAGCTTGTCAAGTCGCTGCTGCAACTCAAT
>CAXMUI010000221.1:0-3922 GCA_964196475.1 uncultured Acidimicrobiia bacterium | reverse complement strand
AGCGGCCCCGCCAGCGATTGGGATGGGTGCAGTAGGAGAGTTGAGCACGAGGTTTCCTTCGGAGAGCAATGTCAGGCGGGTAGAAACGCACCGGGAAGAGCGGCTCCGGTGGCTTCGGAGTGGAGGCTTTGGATGAGGTCGTTGACCTGCGATGCTTGGGCCGCATCGTCCCAGCCCAGATCGTTCGCGACGAGTTCGGCTACGACTGGAGCAATGCGGGCCGTTGCTTTCCAATTGCGAATTCGGGCACGTAGACGTCGGCTGAGAATGTCGTCGAGGGTGCGGACCATTTCGTGGCGCGCTACGTAGAGGACCTCGACACGCAGGTAGGGAAGTTCGGGGTCAAGAAGTTCGGCGAGGGAGGGATCGTTGTCGATCATGGCGGTAATGACGCCGCAGTCTGATCCGAATCGACCGAGAAGGTGAATGGCGCTGGATTCGTCGAGCAACGGGTGGTTCCGAAGGAGTTGTAGCGCATCGTCGAGTTGGGTCGAGCCTCGCAGTTTGAGTTTGCGGGTGCGACATCGACGGGAGAATGGGAGGTTGTCGTCGCCAAGTTGATCGACAGCCTGGTCGATGGTGTCGGCGGCCATATCGCGGTAGGTAGTGAGTTTGCCGCCGGTGGCCGTGATGAGCCCATTGGCGCTGACGTCGACCCGATGGCGTCGGCTGAGATCAGCGGTCTTGGCCACTTTGGTCTCGGTTGAGGCGGTCGAGACCAACGGACGCAGGCCAGCCCAAGTACCGGTGATGTCGTCGACGTTCAGATTGAGTTGGGACATGGCATTAACACCGTCGAGCAGGTACTTAATGTCCTGACCGGTGATGGTCGGGTTATCGATGGGCCCGTCGTAGTCGGTGTCGGTAGTGCCGATGTAGATTTGCTCGCCCCACGGAACGAGGAACACCGACCGTTTGTCACCTTTGACGGGCAGCACCGTCGCGACATCGAGTTGGACAAGGGAGCGAGGAATTACGATGTGCGTTCCCTTGGCTGGTCGAATAGATGGTGCAGCGGAAGGGTCGTCTAGATTCCGGACCTGATCAGCCCATACCCCTGTTGCGTTGACGATGCAGCGGGTGGTGACGTCGAATGTTTCGCCATCAGCATCAACGGTCACGGTGCGATGGTCATATTGCGGGTCGTTGAGGGCAGTAACGCGCACACCATTAACCACGGTTGCACCATGGTCCACAGCCGCGGTTCGGGCCAGTGTCAGCGTTAGGCGCGCATCGTCGGCGGCTGCGTCGTAGTACAGGTAGCCGCCGGCCACGTTCTTGCGATGGAGTCCGGGAAAGCTTTCGAGAACCTCGTCGGGGCTGAGTTTCTTGTGCAATCTGCCGATGCGGGCGCCACCGGTCATGTCGTAGATCCACAACGCAGTCCCGAGGCCCGTGGACGCCTTTCTGGGGAACAGGCCATCTTTGCTCAAGATCGGAATCAAAAATGGTAACTCGCGAACCAAATGCGCGGCGTTGTTAAGGAGTCGTTGGCGTTCAGCGAGTGCTTCGTAAACAAGTTTGATGTCGCCGTGTTGGATGTAGCGGATTCCACCATGGATCATTTTGGATGATTTGGATGAGGTGCCCGACGCAAAGTCGTCTTTTTCGATTAGGGCCGTTCGCAGGCCCCGAGAAGCTGCGTCGAGCGCCGCACCTGCGCCTGTGATGCCACCGCCGATGATGACAACGTCGAATGTGTGGTTGCGCAGCGCATGTAGCGATGACGCGCGGGAGAACGTTCCAAGACTCATCAGCGCCAATGGTACACCCCATAATCTGTACCGATTGGTACAGCAGACGGGGCGCTTTTCACTTCGAACCGGCAAATGCGGATACGGTTTCGGGCATGACTGTTCCTACTCTGGAAGAACTTGGTGGGTGGGTTTCGATTCTGGGTCCGCTCACCAATGGCCACGATATTTCGGCCGGTATGGCCGAGGCGGCGCTAACCGAAGTGCTCGCGGGCAAAGCTACCGACGCCCAGATCACCGCGCTGATTGTTTCGCTTCGTCAGAAGGGCGAGACGGTCGAAGAACTCACTGGCTTGGTGCACGCGATGTTGGATGCGGCGGTGCCGTTGGTGATTCCTGATGGAGCCATCGACATGGTTGGCGCCGGTGGCTCGAAGGCACGTCAGCAGGCAGCGCTCAATGTGTCAACGATGTCATCGTTTGTGGCTGCTGCTGCTGGGGCAGTGGTTTGCAAGCACGGCAATCGTAAGGCTTCGTCTACATCGGGCAGCTTCGATCTTCTCGATGAACTTGGCGTAAATACGGAGCTCACGGCCGAAGGTGTACAAGCTTGCGTAGCCGAGGTTGGTTTGGCCTTCGCCTACGCCCGCACATTTCACCCTGCGATGCGCTTTGTGGGGCCGGTCCGTACGCAAATTCAAGTACCCACGGTGTTCAATGTCATCGGCCCGCTTTCCAATCCCGCCCACGTCAAGCATTCCGTCGTTGGCGTCTCCGATGCAGCAGTGGGGGAGCGGATGATCGAAGTTCTTAAGGCCACCGGCCACGAACGTGCCCTGGTAATTACCGGTGATGGCGCTATCGATGAGCTTGCCACGACCGGCCCATCCGTGGTGTTCGAGCTTCGTAACGACGAGGTGTCTCGTAGTTCGCTTGATCCGGCCGAGTTGGGCATTTCCCCGCCACATGCCGAAGGTCTTCGCGGTGGCGACTGTGTGGTCAACGCGGCCATTGCTCGTGAAATATTTGCCGGTGTCAAGAGCCCCGAACGCGACATGATTACGTTGAATGCTGCAGCTGGCTTATTGGTCGGCGGGGTGGCTACGTCGTGGCTACACGGGATCGAACTTGCGGGTGATGCACTCGATTCGGGCGCCGCCAGTCAACGTCTTGAACAGCTCGTCGCTGTGTCAAACCGTTTCTAGTTCGACATGTTCGAACTGGTCGAAGAACTGCGCACACTCGGCGCAGCCAACGGGCTCACCTCCGTCGGGATTGCTTCAGCCGAACCGTTCACCGAAGCGCGGATAGAGATTGAGCGTCGCAAGACCCTGGGGCTGCACGGCGGCATGCAGTTCACGTTCCGCAATCCGGCCCGATCCACCGAGCCCGATCGCATCCTTAGCGGGGCTCAGTCGATTGTTGTTGGCGCCCGCCGTTATGGCGACGTCATACCCGACGCACCCACCGATCAGCCCTATGGACGTGCGGCCCGTTACGCCCATGTCGACCACTACGACGACCTTCGGGCCGGTCTGGAGGTCCTCGCCGAACGCCTTCGAGACGATGGCTACGAAGCCACCGTGGTAATCGACAGCAACGCGCTTGTTGATCGCCCAGCTGCTGTGCGAGCGGGCCTCGGCTGGCTCGGCAAGAACAGTCTGTTGCTCTTGCCCAAAGAGGGCAGCTGGTTTGTTATTGGCAACGTGGTGACTAATGCCCCACTACCTGCTGACGGCGAATCAGACGGGACATGTGGAACGTGCAATCGATGTCTGGATGGGTGCCCTACCGGAGCACTCATCGAACCAGGTGTTCTGGACGCCCGACGCTGTCTGGCATGGCTAGTGCAAGATACGGCCGATCTGCCCCGCGAACATCGGGTTGCGATGGGCGATCGTCTCTACGGCTGCGATATTTGCCAGGAAGTGTGCCCACCCAACCGACGTGACCACGACGAAGCCCCTGCCGGCGACGCCGTTGGCCCCGGACCATGGGTGGGTCTTCTCGACTTGCTTGAGGCGGACGACGACGAGGCAGTAATGGCGATGGCAGGGCAATGGTACGTGCCGCGACGCGAGGCCCGCTACGTGCGTCGTAACGCGCTAGTTGCCCTTGGCAACGCCATAGCTGCCCAAGAATCTGGTAGTTCCCGAGTCGATGCGGTGTTGCTTCGCTACATCCGGGGAGCAGACGACATGTTGGCGAGTCACGCTGCTTGGGCGGCC
>CAXMUI010000220.1:0-2672 GCA_964196475.1 uncultured Acidimicrobiia bacterium | reverse complement strand
AAGGCACAGCCATGGCATAGCGGTATAGGTCGTCCGAGTCGCTCACCTATCTATAGTGCCCGCCTCATTGCCAACCGACACCCCGTTTGGCCCCAAAACTGTCAAATCTCCCCATATTTTTCCTTCTCGTTTTTACGTTCTCGGAGTGGGGGGAATGCGGAACGCATTCCCCCCACTCCGAGAACGTAAAAGGTGGGGGTGGTTGTTGGTAGTTGCGGGTGGTTGTGGGGATCCGCGGCCGTCGGGCGCTCTAGGCTGAACCCATGACCATCCCCGCCGATGCCGAGCGCACTGCCCCTGCCGATGCAGAGCGCACTGCCCCCGCCAATGCAGCGCACACGGCGACTGTTGTTGGCGGTGGGCCCGCTGGTCTAATGGCGGCCGAAGTGCTCGCGATCGCCGGCTTTGCGGTGACGGTCTATGACCACAAACCGTCGGTGGGACGCAAGTTTCTGCTGGCTGGTCGAGGCGGACTCAACATCACCCACAGCGAAGAACCCGCCGCCTTCCTCTCTCGCTATCAACCCGCCAGCCAGCGCCTCGCCGATGCGATTGGGCGCTTCGGTCCCGATGACCTGCGGAAATGGTGCGCCGGTTTGGGCGAACCAACATTTGTCGGCAGCAGCGGACGAGTCTTTCCCCAGTCGTTTCGGGCAACACCGTTGTTGCGCGCCTGGCTCGTTCGACTAGATGAACTAGGGGTGACGTTCGCTTTACGTCAGCGTTGGCTCGGGTTTGTGCCCGGATCAAATGACTCATCCTTCCAAACAGCGGACGGGTCTACGGTCGACGTGGCCGCTGATGTCACCATCATGGCGCTCGGGGGAGCGAGTTGGCCACGGGTTGGGTCCGACGGTGGGTGGGTTCAGGCGTTCACTGACGCCAATATTTCCGTCCGAGCTCTTCGCCCGGCGAACTGCGGAGTGCAGACAAAGTGGACCGACATCTTTGCCGAACGTTTCGCCGGTGAACCACTAAAGAACGTCGCGGTGATCGTGGGCGAGGCATCGGTCCGAGGTGACGCAATGGTGACCACATCGGGGCTCGAAGGGGGACCTATCTATGCGCATTCGTCGGCGATTCGCGATCAGCTCGACGACCTCGACGGATCCACGGTGTTCTTTGATCTGCACCCCGACCTCACCCGCACACAATTAAGCGACCGGCTAAGCCAACGGCAACGCCCTAAACAGTCGATATCCACGTGGCTCAAACGGTCGGGTTTCAGTCCGGTGGCAATTGGCCTCATGCGCGAAGCAACCGGCAATGCACTACCGACAACCGTCGACAATATGGCTGCCCTAGCGAAGGCGGTACCGGTTCCCGTGCACGCCATGAGTTCCATCGAGCGCGCCATCTCAACAGCTGGGGGTGTCGAACTGGACGAACTCGATAATTCGTTCATGGTGCGATCGCGCCCCGGTGTCTTTGTGGTGGGCGAAATGTTGGACTGGGAAGCGCCCACCGGTGGATATCTCTTGCAGGCTTGTTTCAGCACTGCCGTTGCCGCTGCGACCGCAGCTAGCAGTCGAACGGTCACCTCGATTGATCAACTGGCGCAAAGGGCGATGCGAGGAAATCCCGGACTTGGCACCACACGTTTGATCGTGATTGACGGACCGGCCGGTTCCGGTAAAACGACTATCTCGAGTCGGTTGTCCGAGCACCTCAAAGCTGAGCTATATCACCTCGACGCGGTCCTCGAAGGTTGGAGTGGCCTTGCAAACTTAAGACACCGTTATGAACACGAGATGCTCGCACCACTGCGACAGGATCAACCGGCGATATTTCCCGAATGGGACTGGGACAACGACAAGGTAAGTGGGTCGCGGACGCTGGAACCGACGGCCATCTTGATTGTCGAAGGGGTAGGTAGTGCCGATCGAATTGTTGATGGGCTAGCCAGCCTGCGGATCTGGGTAGAGGCCCCCGAAGCCGAACGTTTGCGGCGCGGTATAGAGCGCGATGGTGCCGCCACCGAAAACCTATGGCAGGCATGGTTGGTCGAGGAAGCGGCCCTACACATTGACCAAAACACCAGAGCACGGGCCGACATCATTGTGGATGGAACCCAGTCCCTACCTGCCGTTTAACGTTTTCTTAATGTTCCATTGCCAAGGTGACTTCATGAACAAGCAACTAGCTCGCATACTGTCGGTTCTCCTTTTGATCGGACTGACCGCCAGCGCGTGCGGGAGCACCAAAGCAGATGAGGCCACAGTGGTTGTTGGCGCCGATGCGGATGCCCCATCCGAGATCGAAAGTCCTGCTCCGGTAAGTTTGCCCGCCGAAGAACCGGTTGAATCTGAACCAGCGGTGACCTCGATCGAAACTAGCGACGGTGCATACACCGTCGCCAACTGCGAGGGTGGCCAACTCGATGTCGCCTCAAACACAGTGGCCGTGGCGGTCGAGAAATACACGTCCACCAACGAGTTGTATGAGGTGACCGTTTGTGCCGACGACACCAACGGCGATGGCATCGCCGACGAGATCGTGGTGACCTCGACCAATCTTCCCGATCACGAGTCGGTCTACTGGGAAGGTGATCAGGATCTGTATGAGGACTACGACTACAACACCAATATTTACAAGTTCGAAGAGGTGTACACCGATCAAGTTGCCCATTCGGCGGGTCCAAACATGATCGAGACGCAGTCCATTGTCATGCG
>CAXMUI010000219.1:0-4791 GCA_964196475.1 uncultured Acidimicrobiia bacterium | reverse complement strand
GATGGCCTCGTGGGGCATGTTGAAGAGCACGAGTAGACCGTCGCCGGTCGACTTGATGATCGTGCCGCCGTGTTGATCGGCCATACTCCAGGCGACTTCGTCGTGCTTCTGTAGCGTTTTACTCCACGCATGATCGCCAACTGCGGCGGTGGTTGCGGTGGAGTTGACCAGGTCGGTGAAGACCACCGATCCGAAGCGTCGCTCGGTGGCAGCAACGATGGGTGAACCAGTGAAGAACTCCACGCAGATCGAGCACACCTGGTCCCACTTATCACCCAGCCACATGAAGTGATCGTCCGAATCAAGCATCACTCGTTCTGAGTTGGCGATGTGCTCGTGCAGCCAATCACCTGATGCGGGATCAACGATTTGGTCGTGCGACGAGTTGACGATCAGGGTCGGCGCCACAATGTCAGACAGGAATGCCGGGTCCTCCGAAATCAGCGGCTGTATATCTTCGAGTTGGCGAATGACATCGTGTTGCGTGCCAGAGAGGCGCTGAAACCGCGCCAGCCACCTGGTGAACGCCTCGTTCGAAGATTGCGTTGGCGAAAATCCATCGGCCATAGACCGACCGTTTTGGCCCCAATCTCTGATAAGTAAACCGAGATGACGGTTCGACCTATCTCGGTAATCGACCTCCTCATCACGCCGCGGCGACACAGTATTGCCGAGGACTATCTTGTGGACTCGATCGGGATACCGGGCGGCAAATATCTGGGCGATGAGGCCGCCTTCGGAAATGCCCAACAGGTGGGCTCGTTCGATCCCGGCAGCATCCATCACCGCAAGAACATCGGTCATCCGCTGACCGATCGTCTGATTTTCTTGGGTCCGCTCCGACAGCCCCATTCCACGCTTGTCGAAGGTGGTCAAACGGAGGTGTTTCGCCATTAGCTCGTTCACCCGGCGGTAGAACTCATGCTCCCAAACGAGTTCCACGTTGCTGACCAACCCAGGGATTACCAGCACATCGGGACCCGCGCCGTACTGCTGCCAGGCGATGCTCAGCCCGTCAACCTTGGTGTAGCGAACTTCGGGGATCTGCATCTAGGCATCCTTTCACAGGCAGGAAGCTGACGGAGCATGTTGCCCGCTGTAATTGGCTATGACCACCGAAATTAAGAGTTGCGGTGTCTCGGCTTTGATCGCTTCGGACGCTGCTGTGCTTAACTGCAGGCGCAGACCTCGTGAGGGGATTTGCGTTCGCCGATCGTTGAACAGGTGATGGAACAGGACGAACCCCGAGATGCTGCGGCCTCAGCGGCCCAACCGGCCTCCGCGATAGCGGGCGTGTATGACGCCCACGTCGACGAGGTCTACCGCTTTGTGCATCGGCGCTGTCGGGATCACGCCCTAGCAGAGGACATCACCCAGGAGACGTTTATTGCGGCGATCCGCAGCACCGACGATCCGAGTTCGATCTCGATTAGTTGGTTGTTGACGGTGGCCCGGAACCGACTCTTCGACGTGCTCAAGCGGCAAGCCCGATATATGGACAAGCTTCGGCTCGTTGGTACGTCGGAAACGGTAGGCCATGCCGCTGAATTAGTGGAACGTCTGCGAGTCGAAGAAGCGCTCAATGAGTTGAGCGTGGACTACCGACTCGTCTTGACGCTGCACTACATCGACGGGCTCACGGTGTCGGCCTTGGCCGAACATCTTGGCCGATCGGTGAAGTCGGTTGAAGGCCTGGTTACCCGGGCCCGACGGGAACTCCGGGCACAGCTCAGCGATGGTGCCGACGGAGCGGAAACGGGAGGCCGTCATGGCTGATGATCTTGATATGAATTTGCATTCCACCAAAGGCGAGGGCCCCTCGCCTGACTTCGTAGCGCGCCTGCGGGAGCAGGTAGCTGCGGAGCTAGCCAAATCGGCGGTTGATCTCAACGACGACTTTGTCGTTGAGATCAACCTCCAGCCTAAAAAGGAGAATGCGATGACGAAGACGCGATGGATGTTAATAGTAGGCGCGGCAGCAGCGATTGCCCTGATTGTGGGCCTTGTTGCTCTGACCAGTGATAGCGACGAGAGCGGGATCGATAATGTCATCACCGCGGATGAGTCGACAACGACTCCAGATCCGGAACCAACCGCGGTCCCACCAACGCCAGTACCGGCACCAGCCCCGCCCGCTCCAGTCCAAGCGACCTTCGATCCTGGTGCCGATCTATTGACCGGGGATTTTTCTAATCTCAACCCGGGTACGTACCGTGTTGACGGCGTTGGAACGCCGTTCTCTTTCACCGCGGGGAACTCGCTTACCGTCCAGTCGAACAATTTAGGAGCGTTCGTGCTCTCGATTTCATCTAGCCAGGGGCCCGGCGATCGAGACATGGTCTTCACGCGGCTCACCGGCCTGTTCGATCCCGCTCATCCGGATGTGCCACTCGAAGACCTAGACGATCTATGGCCAGCCGAAGACTTCGCTGGCTGGCTCGACAATCTTGTCGAGGGTGTGGTCGTATCGAACCGTGCCGAAACGACCCTTGGTGGTCTGGATGCAATTAAAGCCGACATCGAAATCGACGCAAGTGTGTGCAGTGCGAACCCTGGGGGCGGGTGTGCTGACCTTGGCACGAATGAAATGGTCACCCTCCAGACGCTGATTCCGGGCTCAAAGCACAGGATTTGGGTGATTGACCAAGATGATCAAGCTCCTATGGCAGTGATCGTCAACGTCCAAAATACGGCGGACAGCAACTGGTTTGATACCGCCGAGGAAGTGCTCGCAACTCTTGCGTTTGGTGATGTTGGCCCCAACCCAATGCAGCAGTCGGAGGCAGGGTTGGCCGAGGCGACTTTTCTTGGCGGCATTCGGATGGAACTTGGTGCAGGCCTAACGATGAATCAGGAAACCGATGATTTCGGCAGGGTTCTGTTTGACCCCCTATCCGCCGCGATGGAGTTCCTATTCAACCCCCTTCAGTTCGACGGTGACGCCCTTGAAACGGCTGACGACGTCGTGGAGGTGTTGATCGAACGCGGAATTGGAGTAACGGAGATCGAACCGACGATGGTCGACGGCATCGAGGCTCGGGTATTTGAGACCGATGGCAGGGCAACAACCGGCGAGGGCGGCGTGCTGAGGCGATATTCGGGCGACGATCGTGGCTGGTTTCCACCGCTAATTGGTCAGATCTGGTTGATCGAGCACCCAGAGCGCGGCCTCATGATGATCACCGCAGAGACATGGGGCGAGACCGCAGACGTACTCTTCCCACAGATCATCGTGAAGGCGGGGATCATCCTCGGTTCGCTAGAATTCGCCGAGCTCGGTTAGGGCTTTTGCCCGATGATGTGGGTGAGTTCGTTGACGAGCCTGTACGAGCCGTCGCTATGGCGAAACGGCTCGATGGCGGGCATGAGCACAGCCCGCAGGCCGTCGTCGCCGAGTAGTTTGAGGGCTGGGACCATCAGTCCCGGCGAACGAAGGCTGCGCCACATGAGGTCGGCGTCGGGGAACTCGTGAACCGCCTGAGTGCCGCCGCGTTCGGTAACCGTAAAGCCAGCGGTTGTGAACATTGATTCAGCGATTCCGGGAGCACCGATCGAGGCCATGCCGAATAGTTCGGTTTGCTCGCCCACATCCAACTGATCGAAGAGGTGCTCCGCGGCAGCTGTGCTGATACGGGGAGTCCGCGGCAGCTGTGCTGATACGGGGAGATGGTGCTGAGAGGGGATCTTGTGCGATAGTGGGTTCTGGACAGGTTTCTGCCTGACCGGGGAAAGGCCCATATGGCCAGTAAAGACAAGGGTGGACGGGCCAGTAAGACCCCCGCCGCCAAGAGTGCAAAAGAGAAGCGCCAGGCCAAGCGGGATAAGAAGGGGTCGAACGGGTAAATCGCGGGCCCGTCGACAACGGACAACGTCGCGACGTGTCGCGACGTTGTCGTGTCGATGGCCAGGATTTGCTACTCACCAAGGGTGAGCACATAGCCAGCCGATCTGCCGATCTTTGTCAGCCCTGGCCCATCTTGTCGAGCATGTGATCGAGAACATCGGTGTGCTCCTGCTGGGGGCTGAACAAAATGACCTCAGCGTCGTCGGTTACGCGGACGCTGTGCCCTGGAGGCCAATAGAAGATGTCGCCTCCGCTGCATACGTCGGATGAGCCGTCGGTGTAGTCCACGACGAGTCCACCGGAGATGACGTATCCCCAGTGCGGTGCGTGGCAGGCATCGTCATGGAGTCCTTGCAGTAAGGGCGCGATATCGGTTCCAGCGCCGAGCGAGAAATATTCGCCGCTGATCATTCCGAACCCAGAGGGGTCGCCGAAGTCACGGAGTTGCCGGGCGACAGCGCCGGGAACGTCGAACTTAACGGGGATTTCTTCTTTGGCAATACGCATCGTTTTAGCTTTCTTGGTGTGGTGGTTGTGTATGGATTAGGGCGTGACAAGCGATGTCACGATGAAATAGCGAGACTTAGGGGATGTAACTTCAGAGGGTGCGGCCGCTGAAGGCGACGAGCTCGTCCAAGATGTTCGCTCCAGATGGGGCGGTCGTTTGATCAGCGAAGGTGTCGCCGTCACGCATGTCCGACGTCACTGCCTCGTGAGCGAATGCGCTCACGGCTGCCACAACGTCATCAGGTAGGTCATAGGTCTGGGCGGTGGACGAAGCGAGGTCGTAGCCGTGGATGAGTCCGTCGAATGCCACGAATCGAGCAAAAACTGACCCGGGGACATCGCCGAAGGGGGAGGTTATTGTTCGTTCCATAGCACCATCGCTGTTCACCGCGTCGAGGAGGTTGTTCATAACCCGCTGGAAGGTGGCAACGGGGACCTCG
>CAXMUI010000218.1:0-1841 GCA_964196475.1 uncultured Acidimicrobiia bacterium | reverse complement strand
GAGCGCACCCCCATAGGCTGTAGGAATGTTCGCCGCTGTAACCGATGTCTGGCGCTATCAGTTTCATCCTGAGGTCTGGTTCATGCTGGCCGGGGTCATTTCCCTGGGTTGGTATACGTCCCACGTCATTGGACCGAAGGTAGTTCCTGCCGACGAGGTCACCACTCCCGGTCAACGTCGCTGGTTTGTCGCTGCTGTTGTCCTGCTGTGGATTGCCAGCGACTGGCCCGTCCACGACATAGCCGAAGAGTATTTGTACTGGGTACACATGGTCCAGCACTTGCTGATCACTTTGGTCATCCCCGCGATGTTCCTTTTGGCATTGCCGGAGTGGTTGGCACGTTTGGTGTTTAGCCCCGATGGCACTGCTGGCAAGTGGATCCGCCGACTGGCCCATCCCATAGTTGCTGGCGTCATGTTCAACCTCTTGATCGCCCTGAGCCACGCCCCAATTATCGTCAACTATTCCGTCGAGAATGGCCCGTTCCACTACACCGAACATTTGCTTATTTTCTTGGCTGCGCTACTTATGTGGACGCCTATTTGTGGCCCGCTGCACGAGTTGCGGATGAAGCTACCGATGCAGATGATCTACCTCTTCTTGATGTCGGTGATCCCTGTTGTGCCAGGCGCTTGGCTTACGTTCGCCGACGACGCGGTGTACAAGGCTTACGATCACGATGTTCGTCTATGGGGTGTCTCCGTTGCCCATGATCAACAAGCGGCAGGCATGATTATGAAAGTCGTCGCGGGCACGTACCTGTGGAGCCTTATTGGGATCTTGTTTTACCGATGGTCAAAACCATCGCATGGTACACACCGGACGATGCGCAAAGCGCCGCCCAAAGCCCCAACCAAACCCACAGTCGACGTCTCGTAGCCCTGCGGTCAACCCGTGAGTCCGTCCCAGTGGCGAGTGCCGCTGGGTTTCGACGAATACAACGGGGCGGATCCTCGCTGGGCCACTAGATTGCTTGCATGCTCGATATCAAATTGCTCCGGAGTACCCCTGAAGTTGTACGCGTTGGCTTGGAGTCCCGAGGCGAGTCGACCGAACCGCTGGATACAGCTATTGAGCTTGATGCGAAGGTGCGGGCGATAAGTGGCCAGCGTGACGACATGCGGTCGGAGATCAATGGTCTTTCGAAGCAGGTTGGCGAACTGCATCGTGTGGGGCGTGGTGACGAAGCGGCCGAGTTGCAGACCCGCAGTCGCGAGTTAGGGCAGCAAGAGTCAGCGCTGGCCGACGAGGCCGCCACGCTCACCCAGCAGTTGACCGACATCATGTTGGTAATGCCAAATGTTCCCTCGCTCGATGCGCCGGTCGGCGCTAGCGAAAAAGAGAATGTGGTCTTGCGTGTGCACGGGTTCGATGACGATCCCTTCGCCGAGCATCAGTTGCATCTCGACTGGACCCCCACTGGCTACGCCGAACATCAGTTGGTCCCGCATTGGGAGAGCGCCGATGAGCTTGGCATCCTCGATGTTGAACGGGCTACCAAAATGTCCGGCGCCATGTTTGTGTTGTATCGCGGACTTGGTGCCCGATTGGTTCGGGCGCTTATTCAGTTGGGCCTCGATCGCAACAGTGACGCCTTCGAGGAGATGCGACCGCCCAGCTTGGTGCGTACCGAAACGTTGATGGCCACTGGCCAACTCCCGAAGTTTTCTGACGATGCATATCACATCGAACGCGACGACCTTTGGGCCATACCCACGGGCGAAGTACCGATGACGTCGGTCGCTCGTGACGAAATTCTTGCTGAGGGTGATTTACCGATGCGAATGATGGCGCACACCTCGTGCTTCCGACGCGAAGCTGGCTCAGCGGGCCGCGACAC
>CAXMUI010000217.1:0-2678 GCA_964196475.1 uncultured Acidimicrobiia bacterium | reverse complement strand
CGATGCAAATGGTTACGACGATCTCCGCGACTTCACTAAAGAGACCCGCACCTTCAACGGAAAGACCAAACCGGTTTACTATCAGGGGTCGGGCCCGGGTGTTGTGGTGATGACCGAGATGCCCGGTATCCAGCCCACCGTGGCCGATTTTGCCCGGCGAGTTGTCGATCTTGGCTGCACCGTCGCTATGCCGTCGCTTTTTGGTGATGATGGCCGCCGAGCATCAAGTGGCTACGCGATGAAATCGATTCTCAAGGGGTGCGTCACCCGTGAATTTGCTGCATTTAGTCGTAAGAAGTCGCCACCGGTAGCCACATGGATGCAGGCGTTATGCCGCGACTTACATGGAGACGTCGGTGGGCCGGGTGTAGGCCTCATCGGTATGTGCTGGACCGGTGGATTCGCCCTGGCGACCATGGTCGATCCCGTTGTGGTCGCCCCTGTTCTCAGTCAGCCCAGCCTTCCTCTGGCCATAACCAAAAAGCACAAGGCGGCCCTGCATCTCTCTGCCGCGGATCTCCAAATTGTCAAGGAGCGGGCCAACAACGGCTGCTCAGTGTTGGGCCTCCGCTTCAGTAACGATGGCATGTCACCGGGTGAGCGATTTGCCACGCTCGAAGCCGAGTTAGGCGAAGGATTCATCGGCGTGGAAATCGATTCTGGGCCCGGTAATCCCAATGACCTCTCCCATCGCGCCCACTCGGTCGTCACCGAGCATTTGCAGGACATCCCCGGGCATCCCACGCGCGATGCTCTCGACCAGGTTCTAGATCTCTTTCGTGAACGTCTCGAACTCTCCGCCTAACCTGCCAATATGACTCACCCTTTCCGATTCGCACTCGCAGCCTCGACAGTCAACAACGGACCCGATTTCGTAGAAGTAGCCAAGAAGGCAGAAGACCTTGGTTACTCAGCTATAGCGATCGCTGACCATCTCGATAATCAGTTGGCACCGCTCATTGCCCTCACCGGCGCGGCGATGGCCACTACAACGTTGCGCCTCAACTCCTTGGTTCTCTGCAACGACTACCGGCATCCGGGCATGGTTGCCAAGGAGGCCGCAACGCTCGACCAACTCAGCGGCGGTCGCCTCGAACTCGGCATGGGCGCCGGGTGGATGAAGGCTGACTACGAACAATTAGGCATGCCCTATGACCGTCCCAGTGTCCGCATTGCTCGCCTGGGCGAGTCGGTTGAAATCGTCAAGGGCCTCCTTAACGGCGATTCGGTGAATTTTGCGGGCGATTTCTATTCGATCGAGGGACTCGTTGGCACCCCCCTCCCCCACGGTGACACCATCCCGCTTATGTTGGCTGGTGGCGGCAAAAAGATGCTCACGCTCGCTGCACAGCACGCCGACATCGTTGGCGTCAACCCCGGTTTGGCGGCTGGCGTGATCGACGAGCGGGCGGGTGCCACTGCTACCCCCAATGCCACTGACCAAAAACTCCAATGGATCCGCGACGCCGCCGGGGAACGTTTCGATGAGATCGAACTCCAGACCCGCATCCACACCGCAGCAATCAACGATGACCGCGACGGGTTCGCCCAGATGATGGCTCCGTTTTTGGGAATCACTGCTGAAGAGGCCATATCTTCGCCTCATGCCCTCGTGGGTACGGTCGAACAGTGCATCGAAACGATCCACATGTGGCGCGAACGATGGGGCATTACCTACGTCAGTTGGGGCGCCGATGTCCTCGAGGAGATGGCCCCAGTAGTCGCTGCCCTATCGGGCCAATAGCAACTCCACCCGACAGGGCCCGGTCCAACCAAACTCACCCCACATTCACGAACTGGTAGGCCTAAGTGACACCGGAGGTGTCACTTAGGCCTACCAGTTCGGATCGGGTCGGGTTTGAGGCTTGCGAGCCGACTCGCTTTGGGGTCGATCGGCTTGGTTAGGTTTGGCGGCCGAGTAGCGCTAGGAGTTTGTTGGCCGCCGAGGAGTTCTCTTCGACCTCCACTGCTGTTCCGAAGTGATCGCTGTCGAGGACGGCGCCAGCCATGGGCATCAAGAACGCCAGTGCCCACGCCGCCAAATCTTCGGGGATCGGTCGGTCCGTTTCGATGGTGGTCGCCAAGTCCCAACCGTGAGCCAGGTTCTCGATCACACGAAGGCCCAATAACTGCTGTCCGGCTGCGGGTCCCACCGGGTGTTCGAAGGTTTGCTCGAGGACCCCTGGGTCCGACATCCCCGAAATCGTGGCGAGCGCAGCGCCACGCCACGTTGCCATAGCATTTCGACCCAGCACAGAGACCTCGATTTCCGTCGTCCATTCCACGGGCTCACCATTGATTAGCGCGGCCATTTGTGCCTCGTTAATCACCACATGTGATACCAACTGCCTTACGTCCCACCCTGGCGTTACGGTCTCACCATCGGGCAAAACGATTTCGTCTGCCGCAATGACCTCACCGAGTTGATCCGTCGAAGCGTTCACGACCGGCCGTTCCCAGTCCTCGTCTACGACAAGAGCAAGGGTCTCGCCAAAATAAGCCAGCGCCTGCTGGAGCACATCAATATCGGACAAGTTATTGGACATAGCGGTGGCCTTGCTGGGGTAGTCGAACTGCTAAGGTGGGCCTGAATTCTAACGCCGTCAGGCTTTAACTATTCCCATTCGATGGTGCCGGGGGGCTTCGATGTGATGTCGTAGACCACCCGGTTGACGCCA
>CAXMUI010000216.1:0-5732 GCA_964196475.1 uncultured Acidimicrobiia bacterium | reverse complement strand
GCCTCAATTCCGGTGAGTGGTGTTTTGCTGGAATTGTTGGACCGCGTGCCGGGCCTCTCTATTGACTCGGGTCTCAGCGAACTGCACAAGAACATTGTGTGGGAAATCCGTTTTCCGCGAGTGGTGCTTGGTCTGTTGGTGGGTGGTCTGCTGGCGTGTTCAGGGGCGGCCTATCAGGGCGCTTTCCGGAACCCGTTGGCCGATCCGTTCCTTCTTGGGATAGCTGCCGGTGCCGGTCTCGGTGCCACGGTCGGGTTTGTTTTTGACCTGGGTGATGGCTCGGGACCCTTTGATGCAATTCCATTGTTGGCCTTTGCGGGGGCGTTGTTTGCAGTGGTGCTGGCCTTCGCCGTCGGCGCCACCGGTGAACGAGGTCGGTCATCAACCACGCTGTTGCTGGCTGGTGTGGCGGTGGCAAGTCTCTTAACCGCGGCTCAGACTTATCTCGTGCAACGCGACACCGAGACGTTGCGTCAGGTCTATACCTGGATTCTTGGACGCCTGACCACGGCTGGTTGGACCGAGGTCGCCGTAGTGTTGCCCTACGCCGTGGTGTCCGTGGGAGTGATGTTGTGGCACCGGCGGGCTCTGGACGTACTGGCGGTTGGTGATGACGAAGCAGCCACGTTAGGCATTTCGCCTCGCCGCACCCGCACGATTGTCGTGGTGGCAGCCTCGTTGGCGGCAGCTGCTGCGGTGGCGGTTAGTGGATTGATCGGATTCGTCGGCTTGGTGGTCCCGCATGGGGTTCGACTGGCCTTTGGGACCAGCAATCGGGTTGTCTTGCCGTTGTCGCTGTTGTTCGGCGCCGCATTTTTGGCTTTGGCTGATGTTGCGGCGCGAACCGTCGAGTCACCCGCCGAGCTTCCTATCGGTGTTGTAACAGCGTTTGTCGGAGCCCCATTTTTCTTATACCTGCTGCGTACCAGCCAGGGTCCACGATGACGGAACTAGCGGCTACCGGAGTCACCGTAACGCTGGGCGGAAACGTCATCGTGCGTTCGGTGGACCTGTCGGTTTCAGCGGGCGATTGGCTAGTGATCGTCGGGCCCAATGGGGCCGGAAAGTCGACGTTGCTTCGGGCGTTACTAGGACTGGTGGATCATGAAGGAACCGTCAGCGTGGCGGGAAGTGATGCATCCACGATGGCGGTACGCGAGCGGGCGCAACGGATGGCGTACGTCCCGCAGAACGCGGAAATTCCGCCCGGAACTGCCGTGCTGGACTATGTGCTCCTCGGCCGAACACCGCACTTGCGACGAGGGCTATATCTCGGGGACGAAGATGTGGGGATTGCCATTGAGGCCCTTGATCGTTTGGGTTTGACGGATTTCGCCGAGCGTGACCTTATGTCACTCTCTGGCGGCGAGCGGCAGTTAGCAGTAATTGCGCGAGCGTTAGCCCAACAGGCGGCGATCTTTGTCCTTGACGAACCAACTACCTCTCTCGATATTGGGCATCAGCAACACGTGCTCGCCACCATCGAACGGCTGCGCGTGGATTTAGGCTTGACCATCGTCTCAACGCTTCATGATCTGACCCTCGCCGCCGACTACGGGACGGAATTGTTGATGCTGGGCGACGGCGCCGTTGTAGGTAAAGGCACTGCCGCCGATGTTCTGACTCCAGAAGCCATCGCAACCCACTATGGGGCGGCGGTTGATCTCATCGAACATGCAGGACGTACTCTGGTAGTGCCCCGCCGACCGGAGATGTGATGACCGAGCAAGCACCCAGCGAAGATCCCCGGCCCGTTGAACTGCGCGTGGCCAAGTCGCTTCTGCTGGTCAATAGCGGCAACGGCAAGGGCAAGTCCACCGCTGCGTTCGGAACAATGTTGCGGGCTGTTGCCCAGGACTGGCCGGTTGCCGTGCTGCAGTTCATCAAGTCTGGCGACTGGAAAGTCGGCGAAGAAACCATTGGGCGTCGACTTGGTGTGCACTGGGAGGCGTTAGGAGAGGGCTTCACGTGGGACAGCGACGATATAAGCCACGATCGTGAGGTCGCCGCCAAAGCATGGGCCAAAGCCAAAGCGATCATCGAGGCAGGCGAACATCGGTTGGTGATTCTGGATGAACTCACGTATCTACTGACCTGGAATTGGATCGATCAGGTTGAGGTTCTTGCCGTTCTTGTGAACCGACCGGAGAATGTGACGGTTGTCGTTACCGGGCGGGATGCTCCGCAAGAACTCATCGACATCGCCGACACGGTCACGGAAATGCGCGAAATCAAACACGCCTACCAGGCCGGTATTGCGGCCAAGAAGGGCATCGATTTCTAGCTGTCTTGTTAATCCTGCGTTAGGTCGTTGGCATAGTTCTTGTCGAGCTCAGCTCGCATAACGGTGGCATCGACGCCCGGGAATTGGCATGTGTAAATTTCGGCGAGGTCCGGAGCACCGGCCATGGCCGCCCACGCAGATGGGTTCCACAGATTGCTTCGGCGGTAGGCCTTGGCGCAGTGAGCGAAGAGCTCCTTTGTTTCGATGACCACGGCGAGTTTTGGCGCGCGAAGTTCGTGGGTGAACCCACCGAGGATGGCAACGTCGGTGGTTAGCGTGGCGGGCCCGTTGACTCGGATGGTCTCGTCGACTCCCGGCACCATGAGCAGTAACCCGGCCTGGGGATTGTCGACAATGTTGCGCAGACTGTCGATGCGGTTATTTCCGTTGAGGTCGGGGATAGCCAGGTGTTGATCATCGAGCACCTGAAG
Source organism: uncultured Acidimicrobiia bacterium (assembly GCA_964196475.1). GTDB lineage: Bacteria > Actinomycetota > Acidimicrobiia > Acidimicrobiales > JAHEJN01 > CAWKZT01. The sequence continues at coordinate 3,017 of CAXMUI010000216.1, read as the reverse complement.
AAAACCGGGCGGACCTCCACGAGGTGAGGCGTCGATTCCGCCGTTGGCGTCGGCGGTCGAGAGAATGACAAACGGGCACAGACCGATGAAACGGGCTGATGCTTCGTCGATTGAGGTGCAGGTCTTGCCAGCCACTAGGGCAGAGGGTTTGCGGTAGAGTCCGTCGAGTTGTTCGTGGGTCTGAATTTTGTCGGCGATTTCCATATGGGCAGTGTCGCACGCGTTGAGAAGTGAAACTTCACCCTGTTGCTGTCGGCCCATCGGTGGGAAGCGAGTCGGCCGGTTGCGGCGGTTGACTTCCTTGCGAGTTGGTATGAGGAAGCACCATAGAACATTGTTTTGCTTCGTTTTCGATTTTGGGGAATTTTCTTTTAAATGTAAGTAAGTACTTACTTTTTGCGTGAAAATGCTTTATTTGTAAGGGTTTGGAGCAATTTGGAATCATCTTTTGGCATTGAGATTGATCCACGGCAAAATATTTTTTGCTTAACTGTCGTACTGGTCGTGGCGCCGAAGCCACGCCATGCTCCACGGGAGGTCACCTTCGTCTCGCCCTAGCGCGGTGAGATCAAGCATTTGGTAGGCCCCGTTCAATGGATCAAGCCCGCGGGCGTAGGTCGAGTAAGTGTGATAGATCGTTCCTTTATCACCGCGAATGAAAGCACTCATACCAGCGAGTTCTTTCGCAGGCATGTCGAACGGTTCGTAGTTGTAGGTCGTGGCGTCGCCGGGTCCCTCGGGAAATGAGACATCGAAGTCTGGGTTGAACGACGAGTCGAGAGACGAAACCCACTCGAAGTTCCAACCCATGCGCGTGCGATAGGAATTGATGTTGGCAAGTGAGGACCGCGAGACCGCCAACAGGGTGGTATCGCGTGCGGCGAGATGAATGTCGATCCCGTCGAAGTTGTCGGCCCAGAACGAACATGATGGGCAGCCTTCTTCCCAGTCTGGCCCGAGCATGAAGTGGTAGATCAACAGTTGGCGTCGCCCAGCAAACAGTTCGGCGAGTGATTTGGACCCGTCATTGGTCGCGAACGTGTAGGTGTCGGGCACTTCAACCCAAGGAAGGTCACGTCGTTTTTCACCGAGTTCGTCGCGTAACTTCGTGAAGGCCTTCTCGTCTACGAGGTGGGCTTTCCGAGCTTCGAGCCAGGTGGTGCGGTCGACGATGTTTGGTTGCGGCATGGTTCTCCCTTATCGGAACCAATGGTAAGCAATAACTTACCAATCCGCAAGTCGTCAGTCATCGAGACTGAACTGCGACATGAACCCCCAGCCAAGAACTGTGGCATCAACATCCATGGTTTGGTAACCGAGTAGATCGACAAGGGCCGCGCCCAAGGCTGAACCTGGCCAGGTGTGACCGCCATCGGTGATCTCGAAGAAACTCATAGCGATGTCATTGTCGCAATTGGCGTAGTTGTAACGAATGACTTCGGTACCGATGGTTTCGGTCGTTGCTTCGGCATCGCATCCAAAATCAACAGTGAACTCGGCGAATTCGTCGGGCATGACCTGTTCGAAGAACTCAACCGAAACAGCATCGGGGTCATCGACCAAGTCTGATTGGCCCGATCCATTGAACGGCACTGTCTCGTCATCGGTGCCATGGAACGCCAAGTAGGGAACAGGTCGAGATGGCTCGCAGTCGTCCAGATGATACGTGCCAGCTACGGAGACAGCGGCGGCGATTCGATCGGCGCGTTCGCAGATAAGTCGGGCACTAAAGAAGCCCCCGTTGGACATGCCCGTGGTGTAGATCTGGTTGGCATCGGCACACCAGTTGGCTATGAGTTCGTCGATCAGGCCATCAGCGAAACCGAGATCATCTCGGGTTGTGTCCTGACCATCAATGAGTTCCCACGTGGTGGCGGTCTCTCCGGGCGTAACAAGGCCAGTGGGATGGACCACCATGAAGCCCTCTTTCTCGGCCAGAGATTCGTAGGAAGAATATTGAATCTGCTCGATGGCGTTGGAGCCTCGGCCGTGCCAGTTGAGCACGGCAGGCATCGGGGTGACACCATCGTAGGAGGAAGGTACAAACACGAAAACTTGATGCGTGTCTCCGTTGACGGTGAGTTCGATTTCGTTGGTTCCCGGTTCGAGTGCGCTACATGCGGGTTCAGGAGCGACGGTTGGCTCGGGTTCAGGAGTTGGGGCGGGCGCTGGCTCTTCGGTGGGAGCCGGCTCATCGGTTGGCGCTGGATCCGGGTCAACCGCTGTTTCGTCGACCGAGGTGTCGGTCGAATCGTCGGCTGCGACATCGGATTCGCTGCCGGTTGTCTCGTCGGTGTCAGCGGCGGTGGCGGTATCAGCGCTGTCATTGCTGCTACATGCAGACGCAATGAGGACGAGCGCGAGTAGAACGAAAATCAAACGACGAATCATGACCCCAAGTTTGCCACCTGGCCGTGCGCAACAACGGATCAAAATATCCGTTCTCGGAGTGTGGGGACTGCGAAGCGCAGTCCCCACACTCCGAGAACGATGAAGTGGAGGGTTGCGCTACGTGTCGCTAGGGGTCGCTACGTTGCGCTAGGGGTCGCTACGTGTCGCTACGTGTCGCTACGTGTCGGCTTCGCCGGTGGTATTTGGTTAGCGGTCGCGGAGGAAGCGGCGCAGGATCTTGCCGGAAGCCGACTTGGGGATCTCGTCGATGAACTCGACGAGACGGATCTGCTTGTAGGTGGCAACCTTCTCGGACACGTAGTCCTTGACCCACTGCTCGTCGATATCGGCCCCTGGTGACTTGACAACGTAGGCCTTAGGCAGTTCGCCGGCTTCGTCATCGGGGATACCGATTACGGCAACGTCGGACACCTCGTCGGCCACAATTAGCAGCGCTTCAAGTTCGGCCGGCGGAACCTGGAAGCCCTTGAACTTGATGAGTTCCTTGAGGCGGTCGACAATCCAGAAGTAGCCGTCTTCGTCGGTGACGGCTATGTCACCGGTATGCAGCCAGGCATCGGCATCGATCGTGGCAGCGGTGGCTTCTTCGTTGCGGAGATAGCCCA
>CAXMUI010000215.1:0-9327 GCA_964196475.1 uncultured Acidimicrobiia bacterium | reverse complement strand
GCCCGTCTCGCTCCAACGTATTGAGCACACTGGACACTGCCGCCCGAGAGAGGCCCGACAATCGAGCGATATCGCGCGGCTCTAAATTGTCGCCTACCCAAACGCAAAACATGACCCGGAATCCCGCCATAGTCCAACCCGCTGGACGATGTACATCCGCCTCCAATCGCTGGACCAAAAGGTTGGCCGCTCGAATGAGGTTGAAACTTGCCCGCAAGGATCCAAGCTCGGCTCCGGGTACCGAAGCCGCCACCGCGGACACTGCGGCACTTTCAAACTGATGAGAATCAAATGCTTCAGCCATGCTCCACGAAACTACCACCGTCGTCGGCCTTCGATCGAAACGGCGCCACCACGAGAGCGGCCACGAGAGCGATACCGAACAAGACCAACCACCCGGGGGTGTAGCTGTCGGTAGTGTCCACAATCCAACCCATCAATGGTGCGCCAATACTGACCCCGCCGAAGAAGCCCAGCATCACCATTCCCGACGCACGCCCCGTCATACGACCGGGAACCTCTCGAATGACCGTCAACATTCCCACCACATTCCACGCCGAGATCGTGAACGCCATCAATGCCGCGCATACCCAGATAATCCAACTCGCCCAGGACGACGCGGCGATAAGCAGCAGCGCGGTTGCCGCGGCCCCGACGCCCATAAAGGTAAGCCCCTTGCGAGCATCGAGTCCGCGTTCGATACGCAGACCCCAGAAAATGCGGGCCACTATCCCCAACAGACCCGACATGGCAACGACCAGTCCAGCCAGGGCCTTGGAATAACCCAGATCTTCGTGCGCGAATAGGGGTAAAAACCGGCCAACTCCGCCCCCGACCGTTCCGAGCAGTAGACCGTAGAGGGCCATGCGATGAACAATAGGCAAAAGGGGTTCCCGGCCAGCCTGGTTGGGCGCAACAACAACGGGTTCATCCTCGAGGTCCGCAGGAAGCCAAATTGCGGCCATTGCGGCGACGATCAACATGATTGATCCATAGATCGCTACCGCGCTACGCCAGCCAAATATCGCCGATGCTGCTGGCAATGTAAGCCCGGCCAAAAAATTACCGAGTTGTACGCCGGACTGCTTAAAGCCGGTCACGATGCCGCGACGAGTGATGGGCACGTGCTGGCGAATGAGCCTATTGGTCGCGGGGTTTCCTCCCGCTTGCGGCCCCCCAGCAACCACCGAAGCCCCCAGTAGTGTCCAGTAGTTTGCGGCGATCGCTGTCCACAACAGGCCGACCCCGCTAATAAACAGCCATAGAACCGCCGAGCGGCGCCCTCCAATTCGGTCGGTAAGTCGCCCCACGCCCAGGCTCAGCAGAGCTCCAGTACCGGCGTTGACCGATACCACCCACCCAATATCGCTGCGTGAAATGTCGAACTCATCGATGATGTCTACCGACAAGACCGCAACAGCGAACAACTGAAACGTTGACGCCATCATCACCGCAACCAGCGTCACGTGGAGTGCTCGCTGGGCAGTAGTAGTCATCACCGAAACACTAGATGAGTGCTGATCGTCAAGCGATTAGACAACGCGATCAAGAATGAGCTTCGGTGGTTCGACTGGGTCGTCACCGATTTCGATAGCCCCCTGTAGCGCTTGTAGCGCTCGTGGCAAGCGGTCGACATCGTCGAGGTGCAGTTCAAGAATGGGATCGCCTTCACTGACCTTGGTGCCTTCTTTGGCGTGGCAAATAACACCGGCAATGGGACTGACCGGATCTTCCTGGCGGGCCCGGCCGGCACCCAGGCGCCATGCGGCGATGCCGACACCACGGGCATCGAGTCGCTTGAGGTAACCAGAGCGCTCGGCGGTAACGATGTGGCGTTCGGTGGCCACCGGGAGCGGTACCGACAAGTCGCCACCCTGAGCGGCGACCATCTGTTCGAACACTTCCATGGCTGACCCATCGGACAAGAACGGCTCGGGGTCGATGTCGATTCCGGCGACGTCGAGCATCTCGTGAGCCAACGCCAACGTGATCTCGATCGTGTCCGCCGGGCCTCCACCTGCAAGCACGTCGAGTGACTCTTGCACCTCGACAGCGTTGCCCGCAGTGTTGCCCAGCACGGTGTTCATGTTGGTAACCAAGGCTCGGGTGTTCACGCCGTTGGCATTGCCAATGTCGACCATCGTGCGTGCCAGTTCGACCGCTTGGTCGTGCTCTTGCATGAACGCACCAGAGCCGGTCTTCACATCGAGCACCAAACCTTCGGTACCTTCGGCAATCTTCTTCGACATGATCGAACTGGCGATGAGCGGAATGGAGGCAACTGTTCCGGTCACATCGCGAAGGCGATACATCTTGCGATCTGCGGGGGCGAGATCATCGGTTGCACCAGCAATAAACCCGCCAATATCGCGGAGCTGCGCTCGCATTGATTCATTGTCGACGAAGGGCTGCCATCCAGAAATTGCTTCGAGTTTGTCCAGCGTGCCGCCCGTGTGGCCCAACCCACGCCCCGACAGTTGCGGAACCGCAACGCCACATACCACGACAAGTGGTGCCAAGATGAGCGTGATCTTGTCGCCTACTCCACCGCTGCTGTGTTTGTCGACCGTTGGTCGGCCCGAGTTGCCCAGGTCGAGCCGAGCCCCAGAATCGATCATGGCTGTAGTCCATACGTTGAGCTCTTCGTTCTCCATGCCCTGAAAGAAGATCGCCATAGCCATCGCGGCGACCTGTTCGTTAGGGATGGAATCGCCTGCAGCGTAGGTGCCGATGAACCATTTGATCTGATCGTCGGTGAGTCGGTGACCGTCACGCTTGGCAATAATGAGATCGACAACATCGTAGTTACTCATAGAAATTTCCTTCGGTGGTATCGATCTGGGCTCGACGGGCCGGCGATCGCTCAAGGTGTTCTGGCTCAAATGCCAGCGGAAGGAGATCCGATAGACGGATCGGTTCGGGATCCCAATCCAACTCCAGATCTGGCCCGCCCGCCTCGTACAAGATCTGCCGGCAACGACCGCATGGGACGACCGGCTTGTGATCGGCTGCGACGACGCTCATCCGCACAATGCGACCCCCACCCGTGCGATGCAGGTCACTCACCAGACCACATTCAGCACACAACGTAAGTCCATAACTTACGTTCTCGACATTGCAGCCCGTAATAATGCGCCCATCATCGACCTCGGCCGCTGCACCCACCGGGAAGTGCGAATACGGGGTGTACGCATTTTCTCTTGCTTCGATTGCGAGCAACCGTAGTTCGGCGAATTCGACCATTTGGTGTCCAGAAGTTGCTAATGGGAAGGATGACTGTAGAACACCTCAGACCCCTATTCCGCAACACTCCAGCGCAATTATTGCGATGTTGTGATGTTTCCTGTAGTTTCACCGTTTATGGAAACGCTGTTGCTCGACACGAAAGGGGCTTCGGAGCTACGACAGCATCACGTGTGGGTCGCCGAAGCTATCGACAGCCATCGAGCCGCGCTTACCCGCGACTTGGCTGTAGCCGCCACGCTCACGAACGTCACCCCGACTTCTATCCTCAGCCACCTACTCAAATCGGCCCGGCAACTTCGTCGCTCCGCAACTCAACTCAACCGTCGGGTGGTCATGGTCTTGTTTGGTGGACCAGACATGAATGCCGGCCTGTGGGCTGTCGCCCAGTTCCGTGAGCACTTCGCCACGATTGAATCCCAAGGTGAAACACCCGACGGCATTGCCACGAAAGCCGACCTCCAGTGGGCCGCCGCCAACCTCGAAAATGACGCTGCGTTGGCTGCCCAATGGCTGCTCGACCATCCCACCTTTCTTGCGTTGCTCGATGCCCCCGAGCACAACACGCACTACCTGGCTTCCCCGAGCGGATACACCGATCTGGCGAATCTCGGCCAGGACGGTCGCATCAGCCGGGCCGACCTCCAAACGTTCGAAGACAAGGTTGCCGCGTACGCAATTCTGCGACCTCTGCTCCCTTTCGTCGATACCGCGGCCCACGGAGGCGACGCCGATGAGTTCGTCTCCCAAGAAGATCTCCAATCTTTCCTCGCCACGAACACCCTCCCTGCCGACGTCGTCGCCGCGGTACAGACCGTGCTCAACGATGGCGCGTATCACCAACGACCATGGGTCGACCCCGAGACTTTGCTCTTTGCCGCGGGACTTGTTCCGGTAGTGGGCGACCTTATTGACGGTGCCTTCGCGCTGTATTATCTGAGCACCGGCAATGCCACCATGGCCGCAATTTACGCAGTCGGTCTGATTCCGATACCCGGCGTATCCGGCGGTGCAATCAGAGCCACCAAAGAAACAGCCGAGACGTTGCAGGACCTCGGCGCTCGCGAGGCACGCGATTACCTGGCCAAGGAAATTGCCACCAACTACGTTGCCGGCGAATTGGGCGCGAGTACCGCCGACCTCACCGCTGACCTGACGGATAACCCTTACCTAATATCCGCATCTGACCGGGCCGCTTCGGTCGGCGGCGGCCGACTTCTGGGCGGTTCGAACTAACCAACCGCAGGAATTACGTACGGTCCTTCGGGAATGATTGCCACGCGGCGATCGCCGGTGCGTTCCACGCTGGCAGCGACGGCGGCCTCAACCGATGCCGCCCTGGCAACGCCGGTGACCGCGTGATCTTCATCGCTTAAGCCATCGGTGACTAAATGAATCGATCCAATGCGCATAGGGCGCAATTGCATCTCTGTTTGCCATTCGTCGATACCCGCTAATGCCTTGGTGTTGACGTGTTCGAGGAACCCCTCGGGTCCCCGCTCAACCAGCACTCTCTGGGCTTCGATGAATTCGGGTGAGCCCATCCCCTCGCTGCACGACGAAGCCACAATCAAATCGCCACCCTGAGCCAAGAGGCCCGTAGCAGCGCACATGCCCTTGACGGTTTGGTAGTACGTAGCGTCGAGCGGGTAACCAGCCGAGGTCGTCACGATGGTGCTAAATCGTTCGGGCATTCCTAGCTCGGCGTACGCACGGATGTGATCAACGGCGTAGCGATGGCTCGCCACTACCTCGCCGAAGTTCACGAACGACAGGTTTCGATCCTCATCAATCACCGTGTTGAGCGCATACACATCACCCACGATTTCGATAATCGCAAGCTGTTCTTCATGCAGCGGGTTACCCGCCAAGTTGCAGTTGACCGCCAGCGGGTCTTCCATGAATCGAGCACTATGGAAAGTACGAATAGTGTCCTCATGGGCAATCCCGGGAGCAACAACTTTACGTCCACCGGAGTACCCAGCCATCAGGTGGGGTTCCACCAGGCCGGTAGCGATCCGAAGATCGGCTTCGACAAAACGTCGATCGATTTTTACGGGAACCTGTCGTTTAGGCGTGAAGCCAAGATCAATGTGATCATCGTCGTTGCGGGCGTAGTGATTCACCACGTTGACGGTGGCTAAGACCCACGGATCGTTAATTAACGCCACGAGTTCGTCATCGAGATTGGGACGATGCAAACCAGTGGCTACCAAAACGGTGATGGCATCGGCGGCAATGCCATTGGCCAACATAGTCTCAATCATCGGCCGCAGGAACAGGTGGTTGGGCACAGGACGGGTGAAATCGCAGATGAGGATGCAGACCGACTGTGCGGCGGCCGACAACACGCCCAGCGGCGCTGCTTCAACCGGGTGGGCCAGCGCATCGGCTATTGCCGCTGGCACGTCCTGCACCAATGGCATCTCGGGCTTACGGACAATCGTCACATCGATATCGTCGGCGAGATCAATGGTCAACCCATCGCGTCCATACATCAATTCGATCTGCATGTTCTTCGTCCCCAGAGCCCTTGGTCCTGTACTACTGCGTCCGTTGGCGGTCAGGCGCGATTTTTAAGATAACCCGCTCACTTTGAATAGCGTTGCTGTAGTCGGTACCGGTGTACTTTTGGGACAACTCGCTGATGTGGGCCAGCGCTTCGTCGCCCGTCACTGTCGCTACCACGCGACCTCGAACCTCGGCGTAGGAATACGGGTTCTCGGCATCCCAGACCATGACCGTCACGCGCGGATCTTTGACCGTGTTGCGGAACTTGGCCCTATGGACTTCGGTGTTAATAAGCACATGCTCATCGTCACACCCGACCCACATTGCTTGCGTTTGTGGCGTGCCGTCCTCAAAAAGAGTGGTGAAAGCGGCAAAATTTGCGCCCTGGCAAAACTTGGCTACATCGTCATTCAACATGTTGGCAACCTAACGCAACCAATCCATGATCAGCCAAACGAGTCGAATATGACCATTGCGGGCATCGGGTGCCACCTAGGCAGTACCCTGATTGCGTCCTATGACTTCGACCGTCACCACGATGAAAAAACCGACCTCCAACACCTCCGCCACGCCTCTGAAATCCTCAGGACCGTGGACGTGGCTTGGAGCACGAGGGTTTCGGTATCTCTACCTTCTGGACTTCGCGGTCTTGTTTGCGACGATGCTCTTAGTGATGGTCGGACGTTTCGGCTCCACCTGGCCCGACGCCACCCGACAACAACACTTGTTTGGCATGTTGGCTGCCACCTGCCTGCATATTGTCGTTTACTATTTCGCGGGCCTCTACGAACGCCCACTGCGGTTGGGTCGACGCATGTGGCTCTCACGTGTCGCGGGGGTAACCGTTATTGCCTTGCTTGTCAGCGCCCTCATCATTTTACCCACTGGTCGCTACCCCATTCCACGAGCCAACCTGCCGTTTGTAGCGATCATTGCCTCCATTCTTGTCGCCGGAAACCGTCACCTGAGTCGGGCGTTGAGGTCTCGACGATTTGGCCCGCCACGAGTACTTCTTGTTGGTTCGCCCGACGACACCGAACTGGCCGCCTCTCATCTCAACGACAGCGACAAGCAGGCAATTGTCGCTGGCCAAATCAGCAGCCCCGAACGACTGCTCGACGCTGCCTCCGGGATGGACGCCACCGACATTTTGTTGGTTTCGGAGACCTCCCTTGACCACATCTACCCCGAACCTCTCCGGGCACTAGAGCAACGAAAAACCGGCGTGTACCTGCGCATCACCGCCAAGTCCGCGCTGATGGGATTGCGCTCGGTGCGCGAGGTCGGCGGGATGCCCTATGTGGCGTTGCGATCTCACTCACTGCGACCCTCACAACTTCGCTTCAAGCGTGTGGTCGAACTTGCCATCTTGCTCGTCGTCAGTCCTATCATCTTGATTGGCACGGGTCTTGTGGCTATCTACGTGCGTATTCGCGCTGGTAAGAACATTCTGTATTGGCAAACTCGCACCGGATTCGACGGTCACCCGTTTCGCATGGTCAAGTTTCGCACCATGGACCCCGACGCCGAAGCCGACGGCAAGGCCGTAAAGGCTGGCGCCAATGATCCACGCATCGTCAAAGGATGCCAATGGCTCCGGGCCACCCGAGCCGATGAGTTACCCCAGTTCTGGAACGTGTTACGCGGCCAAATGTCCATTGTTGGCCCCCGCCCCGAACGCCCCGAACTTTCAGCACAGTACGAAGAACTCATACCCGGATACAGCCGTCGCAATGAAGTACCCCCCGGCATCACTGGCCTGGCACAGGTGCGCGGCCGCTACCACACCGACCCTGGGTACAAACTCGGTCATGACATCCAGTACTTAGTGAGTTGGTCCCCGTTGCTCGATCTACAAATAATGTTGCGAACAGTGGCTGTCGTCCTGGGACGCAAGCAGTAAACGGTGACCGACCTGGCACAACTCGGTCCAACCCCACCTGTCTCGGTGGTTATCCCCTGCCACAATGGGGCGCAGACCATCGGTGCGACGCTGGCCGCCGTTTCCTCGCAAGATTATCCAGCCATTAACGAGATCATCATTGGTTTGGCGCCGTCGGAGGACGACACCGTCAGCATTGTCGAATCCATAAACGATCCGCGGATCGTGCTCGTGGCGAACCCGTCGGGTGCTACCCCCGACGGGCTCAACGCGGCCATCATGGCCACCACCGGCCGAGTAATCGTCCGGGTAGATGCCCATGCGCTCATTCCCCCGGGCTACATCAGTCAAGCGGTCGCAACCCTGCTCCGAACCAACGCCGCGAATGTGGGCGGCATACAAGACGCCACCGGGACAACCCCATACGAAACTGCCGTAGCAGCGGCTATGTCATCGAAGTTCGGGGTCGGAAACTCGCCGTTTCACTACGGCGGCACTGAGGGGCCAACCGACACGGTTTACCTCGGAGCGTTCCGGCGAGACGTCCTCGACGAGGTTGGCTTGTTCGACCCCACGCTCATTCGCAATCAAGATTACGAACTAAACAATCGCATTCGTGATGCTGGCTACAAGGTGTGGTTCGACCCCAAACTCAAGGTGAACTACCGGCCTCGAGGCTCCGCACAGGCGTTGGCACGTCAATACTTTCAATATGGCAAATGGAAACGACACGTATTGCGTCGCGATCCATCCAAGATAAGGGCCCGTCAACTGGCCGCTCCCCTATTGGTTCTGGGCCTCGTTGGTTCAATTATTGGTGGCCTCTGGGCCCAACTCCTCTGGCTGATTCCCGTCGGGTATGTACTGGCCTGCTTCGTAGCCGCGCTCATTGCCCCCACTGCGGGTGGACTAGCAAGCAAACTCCGTCTTGCGACGGTGTTTCCCACGATGCACCTGAGTTGGGGTCTTGGTTTTCTGTTTGGTCGCGCCCGCTAGGGAAGGACTACGGAAGTTTGAGCGAACCGGTTGCAACGAGGCCGTTGACGGCGCTGACCACCGCTCGGAACGAAGCCGTGAGAATCGACTCATGTAGACCAACACCCCAAACCGTGTCACGGTCGCCAGTATCGATTTCGACATACGCAGCCGCACCCGTATCGGACCCAGTGCCAACAGCATGCTCGACGTAGTCGACAAGCTTGCCCTCGAACATTTGCGATTCGCGCAAGGCGTTAATGAACGCATCAATAGGTCCGTTGCCGCTGCCGGTGAACTCGCGCTCGACTCCGTTAACCATGAGCTTGGTGGTAATCAACGCTTCTTCGTCGCTGCCACTCGTTGAGTGATGCGACAAGAATTCGACGGGCGACTCGGGGTCTTCGACATAGGTTGCCATAAACCGGCGCTGAATTTCGTACGACGTAATATCGGTACCGCTGTCCTCGGTCACCGCCTGGATGCGCTGAGAGAAATTGACCTGCAGCGCCCGGGGAAGATCGAGTCCATATTCGTGCAACATCAGGTAGGCCACGCCACCCTTGCCCGATTGACTGTTGACCCGAATCACGGCCTCGTAGCTACGACCCAAATGCTTGGGGTCGATGGGCAGATACGGGACATCCCATGTCTGATAATCACCGGCAAGGGTGCCACCTTCTTCGACGTTGTAGATAGCGGCCATGCCCTTCTTG